>CALXSB010000001.1 GCA_944391005.1 uncultured Rickettsiales bacterium
TATATATTAAATTAACCCAATAGTTCTGTTCATAATTTATTAATATTAAATGATAAGCTCCGCTGGTAGTGTTGCAAAAGCTTCGCTTTTGTGAACCACTAGCCTAGCTAGTGGATTATGGTTGCATATGATAAAAGCAACTATTAAAAGTTGCTTTTATAAAATAATAAACATTATTTATTTTCTTCTTTCTTTTCTCTAATTTCTATATCTTCACCTGTAGCTTGATCTACGGCTTTATAACTTAATTTAGGCTTTCTACTATAATCAAACCCAATTAGCTTAAATTTATAGGTTTTTCCTTCTTCAAGTATATCCTCAACCTTGTCAACTCTATAGTTTGCGAGTTGGCTTATATGAACAAATCCATCTTTTTTTGGGCTTTCTGGAAATTCAACAAAAGCTCCTGAATTTAAGATTTTTACAACCTTACCTTCATAAATCTTTCCAACTTCAACATTTGGATTAAATTCGCCACGACTAATTCTAAATTTTCTAAATTCTTTTTTATTAGTATTATCACTCATCTCTTTCCTCTTTTATTAAATTATTATTTCTTCTCTATATCTTCGCCAGTTTTTTGATTAACCGCCTTATAACTTAATTTAGGTTTATTATTTCTATCAAAGCCAATAACTTTAACTTTTATAATATCACCTTCATTAAGGACATCGTCAACAAAATCAACTCTGTAATTAGCTAATTGGCTAACATGGACGAAGCCGTCAAGTTTACCAGGTAAGTCAACAAAGGCACCGGAATCAACAATTTTTACAACTTTACCTTCGTAAATCTTGCCAATTTCCACATCACCAGCTATTTCTTCTATCATTTTTTTAGCTGCCTCTCTATCATCTTTATTATTTGACATAATTGTAATTGTTCCATCATCGCTTATGTCAATAGATGTTTTAGTTTGTTCTGTTATATCTTTTATGACTTTTCCTTTTGCACCAATTACTTCTTTAATTTTATTAGGTTTTATTTTCATAATTAAAGGACGTGGTGCTGTCTCTGATATTTCTGGTCTTGATTCACTAATAGCTTCACTCATCTTTTCTAAAATATGGAATCTTCCATCTTTAGCCTGTTTTAGAGCAATATTCATTATTTCTTCTGTAACACCTTTGCATTTGATATCCATTTGTAAAGCTGTTATGCCATATTTTGTTCCGGCTACTTTAAAATCCATATCACCAAGATGATCTTCATCACCCATAATATCGGTAAGAACTGTAAATTCATCACCCTCTTTTATTAAACCCATAGCTATACCAGAAACTGGAGCCTTCATTGGAACGCCGGCAGCCATTAATGACATAGATGTGCCACAAACTGTAGCCATAGATGATGAGCCATTTGATTCTGTGATTTCAGATACAACCCTAATAGTATATGGGAAATCATCAGTTAATTGAATGACATTATTTATGGCTTTCCAAGCTAATCTTCCATGTCCAATTTCTCTTCTGCCAGGTGCTTTTAAAAATCCTGTTTCACCTGTTGCATATGGAGGAAAGTTATAATGTAGCATAAAGTTTTGAGATTCAACGATTTCAGAAACATTATCTATTATTTGTTCATCATGTTCAGAACCTAAAGTTGTGATAACTAAAGCCTGAGTTTCACCTCTAGTAAATAGGGCAGATCCATGAACAACAGGTAATATATCAACCTGTGCTGTTATTGGTCTAACCTGATCAGTTTTTCTTCCATCAATTCTTCTTCCTTCTTTTAAAACCATTGTCCTAACAATAGTTTTCTCAATATCCTTAGTAATTTCGTCAACTTTATTCATTAAAATTTCATCATCACTTTCGCCAACAAATTTTTCTTTAATTTTATCATATGTTTCTTCAAGTTTTGATACTCTTTGCTGCTTATCAACTATATTATAAGCTGCTTTTAAATCTTCTGTAGCAAACTCTTTAATATTTTTTTCTAATTCAGAAAAATCCGGTGTTTCTACAGAAATTTTTTGAACATTGCATGAAGAAACAAAATCTTTAATAAAATCAACCACCTTTCCAAGTTCTCTATGTCCAAAAGCTAGAGCCTTTAGCATCTCGTCTTCAGACAATTCCTTAGCCTCAGACTCAACCATTAAAATTGAATCTTTAGTTCCAGCAACTGTTAAATCTAATCTTCCATCATCGGAAAATGGACGAGTATTGTTTAAAATAAAATCACCATTTTTATAGGCAACTTTTGCAGCAGCAATAATATCCTCAAATGGTGCTGGAGATATAGATAAAGCGGCTGACGCAGCTATTAAAGCCGTAATATCAGCCGGTGAAGTTTCTTCATATGCTAACAAAGTGCAAAATACATCCGTCTCATATCTATAATTTGATGGAAATAAAGGTCTGATTGGTCTATCAATAGTTCTTGAAATTAAAGTTTCATTATCAGATGGTTTTGTTTCTCTCTTTATAAATCCTGGAGGTATTCTGCCTTCTGCATAAAATTTTTCAACATAACTAACAGTTAATGGAACGAAATCTATACCTGTAGTCTCTTTTTTAGCTATTGTAACATTTGCCATTACTACTGTTTTGCCGTAGGTAGCAATGACAGAACTAGCTTGTCTTCCAATTCTTCCAGTCTCAAGACTTAAAGTTTTGCCACCCCACTCAATTTCTTTTTTTACTACATTAAACATTAAAATCCTTATTTATTATCTTTTAAACCCAGTTTTTCTATTAATTTTAAATATCTTTCTACTGATTTTTTCTTTAGATATGCCAATAATCTTTTTCTTCTAGCAACAAGCATTAATAATCCTCTTCTTGAAGAGAAATCTTTAGCATGAGTTTTACAATGTTCTGTAATATTTTTAATTCTTTCAGTTAAAACTGCTGTTTGAACTTCAACAGAACCAGTATCGCATTCGCTAGTTCCAAATTCTTTAATAAGTTCACTTTTCTTTTCTTTTTCAATAGACATACTTTTGAGCTCCTCTCTTTATTAATAATTTTTATAAAACGCCACCTCAAAACGCAGCAATATACCTATATATTATATCTTAATATTTAAAAGTAAATATTTTTTAATTTTAAATTATATTATCAAAAACTAGGTAATTGTATTTCTTTTTTATCGTCGTTTATAAATTTTTCTTTTATATTTTGTTTTTTTATGCGTTCTTCTAATTTAAGTTGATTATATTCATCTATTTTAAATTGTTCTTTGTATGAAGTTATTATTTTTTTTAAAGTATGTCTATATTTATTAACTATATCTACAAATTTACCCTGTTTTTCTTCTTGTAGTTTTCTTGCATCAAGCGATTTTAAAAATTGATTATTAAACCTTACGGTTTTTAACTTTTCAAAGATTTTTTTTACAGTATCCGGGCTTAAAATTTTATTATTAAAATTATAAAAGCTTAATGTATCTAATAATATTGAGTTTGATAAAGCTAATTTTAAATATTCTTCTTTTGCGGCTAGAAATTTAGTTTTATTTCCATTTTTTGATTCAATTTTTGAAAGTTCGTTTAAAATATTTTTTACAATATCATTAATAGTTGTATTAATTTCTTGTATATAAGTATCTTTATTTCTATCAAAAATCATTTGATTTATTATTATTTCGGTTATATTATTACTTTCACGAAGTGCAGTTGGAGAAATTCGTCCTTTTGTAATTGAAAAACCTTGTGTTAATAAAAATATATATTTTATAATTTTGAAATAATCATCCTTATCAGCTAGTATTTCCGATTTAGTTTGCTTTATTATTTTGCTGTTTTTTGGCAAAACATAGTCAAAATATTCATTAGGAATGTTTAAAATTTTTAAAATTGCCGGAATATCACAAAAATGAAATTTATTTGAATCTTCCGGTATCATTAAATCAACTAAAAAAGCTTTTGGATGTTTTTTGTCTGTGCAGTCAACAACTATATTTGCTGCCCTGACATCACAGGTTCCCAATAATATGGAATTTATTATAATTTTTAACAAATTTTCTGGAATTATAAATACATCTTCATCTTTATTTCTATCAACATAGGTTCTTAAATCACAACAATTGCTGCTAATTTTTTTTGTTATGCTTATGGAGATTGTATTTTCATTAGTATTATTATTGTAATTTTTTTCTTCAAGGTCCAATAAATTTTTACATAGACCATTAGTAATTCCATATACACTCGGTTGCACAGCAATATCTTTTCCATATATTGAAAGGCATGCAGCTTCTCTGATTCTTCTTATGGAACTTATATCATTCCTTAGGTTATCTTTTTCTTTTTCGGAAAATTTTAAAAAATAGTCAGTGTCCTTATCTGTTATATTAAAACCATTTTCTATTCCTATAATTTTCGGAGATATTTTAGAAATATTTTTATATTTTTTTGTTATAAATTTTGACATTTTTTTTGATACTTCGTCAATTCTTTCAGATAATTCAGAAAATTCACCATCATTTTCTTTTAATGAATCAATTCTCTTTAGTAATGATTTTTTTATTGATGGTTCAACATCTTTATCTATCATATACCATTCTCCTATTTAAATGATAAATATGAAATAAGTTCATACATTAAAAATTATTATAATCTAATCATATTTTATTTTTTTATAATTTTCAATATAAATTATATAAAATATCAAAAATAATTGAATTAATATTTACTAAAACTTGTATAATATAATTATAATAACATATTATTTCTTTTTTCTTAAATAAGCTGGTATATCAAGAACATCTTCCTTAATATCATCGTCTATATTATTGCTTTTAAACTCTATCTCTCTGTTTCTTGATTTAAAAGTCCCAATTTCAGCCTTATTATTAGTTTTATCCTTCTTTTTTGAGGAAAATCCGCTAAATAAACCAAAGAATAACGAATCAGATTTTTTATCATCTATATCTAAATCTTCTTCAATATATGGTTTTCCCATATCAAAATAGTCATCATTTTGACCTGCGGTAAGTTTCGTTTTTCCAACAGATACTCTATGTTTTATATTTTCATTTTCTTTTTTATTATGAGAATTTAATAATGGTAATTCATCATCATTTTCCTCCTCTAATGGCTCTTCCATTTTATCAGTTATATTTTCTAAATTAATTTCAATTTTTGCATTATTATCTTCTTTTTTTTCTTCTTCATTATTTCTGCTTTGATATTGAATACTGTTGCTAGTGCTTTCTTGCATACCAGTTGCAAAAATTGAAACTCTTATTTTTCCCTCAAGTTCTTTCATAAAAGCGGTCCCAACTTTTATAATAGCATTATCTCCGCCAATTTCCTCTCTGATTCTTTTTGCCGCCTCATCAAATTCAAATAATGTAATATCAGGTGAACCTGTTATATTGATTAAAGCACCAGTAGCACCTTTTATATTAACATCTTCAAGCAACGGATTAGACAAAGCTTCTTCAACAGCTTTAATAGCTCTATTTTCACCTTCGGCTTCACCCATTCCCATCATTGCTCTGCCCATCTTTTTAATAACCATTCTAACATCGGCAAAATCAAGATTAATCAAACCTGGAGTTGTTATAAGGTCTGTAATACCTCTAACACCTAAATATAAAACATTATCAGAACATGCAAAAGCTTCTTTCAAAGTAGTTTCTTTATTGGCTATTCTAAATAGGTTTTCGTTCGGCAAAACTATCATTGTATCAACATATTTTCTAAGCTCTGATATACCTTGTTCAGCTAACCTAAGTCTAATTTCGGCTTCATATTGAAACGGCTTTGTTACAACTGCTATAGTCAAAATATCCTTTTCTTTTGCAAGTTTGGCTATATATGGAGTTGCACCTGTTCCAGTGCCACCACCCATACCTGCAGTTAAAAATAACAATTGAACATCTTTTAATGCTTCCTCTATCTCTTCTTTTGATTCCTCAGCAGCTGACAGTCCTATTTCTGGATAAGATCCAGCACCCTGTCCTTTTGTTATATTTTTACCTAATTGAATTGTTTTTTCTGCTTTTGAGTTGGCTAAAGATTGAATATCAGTATTTACAGCTATAAATTCAACACCCTCTATATTTTTAGAAAGCATATTATTTACCGCATTACATCCTCCGCCCCCAACTCCCATAACAACTATCTTTGGTAATTGTCCATATTGCTCAGATTTTTTTAAAGAAAGATGTAATGTATTCTCACTCATTTTACTCCCATAATTTGATAAATACTTTACTAGTAATATTACTTAATATGATAATTAAAAGTCAATATAATTTTTCTTAAACAACATCTTATTTAAAAATATTCATACTATCAATAAAGAAAGTATGAATATTCAAATAATAATTAATTTTTATTAGACTAAGCTACAACAAAATTCACAAGTTTATTCGGAACTATTATAACTTTCTTAATTTCCTTTCCTTCTAAATGCTTTTTAACATTTTCTTGATTTTTAGCCATTTCCTCTACAATTTTTCTATCTTCATCTTTTTTTACCTTAATGTCGCCCCTTAATTTACCATTAACCTGAATAACAACAGTTATTTCACTATCAATAGTCAATTTTTCATCAAAGGCCGGCCATTTTGCAATATCAAGAGTTGTTTTTTCTCCAAACATTTGATTTAGTTCTTCACAAATATGCGGAGTAAAAGGTGCAAGCATTTTTACTAAATTTTCCATTGCTAAAAATTTTATAGCCAAATCTTCATCATCTTTAGGCTCAAACTTTTCAATTGCATTTGAAAATTCCCTAATTCTTGCAATAGCTTTATTAAATTCCAAATTCTCAAGAAAGTTAGTAATAGCTTTTATAGCCTTATGATTTTCAATCAACAGCTCATTTACTTTCTCAATTTTTGTATTTTTTATTTTATCAAGATCATTATCCTCAATAAAAGCAGCACAAAGTTTCCACACTTTATTAATATATTTTAAAGATCCTTCAATACCCTCTGTCGTCCATTCAAAATCCTTATCTGCAGGAGTATCTGACAACACAAACAATCTAGCCGCATCAGCACCATAATTTTCAATCACTGTATTAATATCCACAACATTGCACTTAGATTTACTCATCTTTATAATACCTTCACAGCTTAACTTTTCACCAGTATTCACATCAAAATACTGTCCATTTTCTTCCCTTACATTCCAAGGATAGCACCATTCTTTTTTGCCATTTCTATAGGCTTTATGGCAAACCATACCTTGATTAAACAATCTTTTTGCCGGTTCTTTTATTGACTTATCAATATATCCCATATCACCCATAACCTTCGTAAAGAATCTAGAATATATCAAATGCATAGTAGCATGCTCTATACCGCCGACATACTGATCAACAGGCAATATTTTATTACACAATTCAGTATTAACCGGATTTTTCTTATCCAAATCAACAAACCTCATAAAATACCACGAAGAATCAACAAACGTATCCATCGTATCAGTTTCCCTTATAGCCGGTCTGCCGCAATGAGGACACTTAGTATATTTCCAAGTTGGATGATTTGCCAATGGATTTCCCTTTCCATCAAATACCACATCTTCCGGCAATTTAATTGGCAAATTTTCTTCCTTTTCAGGAACAACACCACAGTGTTCACAATAAACCATAGGTATAGGACAGCCCCAATATCTTTGCCTTGAAATTCCCCAGTCTCTCAACCTATAATTTATTTTTCTTTCACCAATACCCATCTCTTCAATTTTTTCAATAGCTTTTTGCTTAGCTTCTTTTGTAGGAAGCCCATTTAAAAAATCAGAGTTGACAGACACTCCTTCATCTTCATAAATTGGAATATTTATACCTTGAAATTCAAAAGTTGGCAAACTTAAATATCTTTCCTCTAATTTTTTTGTTTGATTGTTATACCACTCTTTAACATTACTGCTTTTTATAATTATTTTAAATTTTTCTGGACCTTGCCAATAATCACAACTAAATCTATTATTGTTATAGGTAAAAAGATAATTTTTATCGCTATTAAGCATCGTTTCACCGATATCAACAAAAGGTGAAGCTACAACCGGCCTAATAGGCAAATCATACTTTTTAGCAAAATCATAATCCCTTTGATCATGAGCAGGACAAGCAAAAATCGCTCCTGTTCCATAGTCCATAAGGATAAAATTAGCAATCCACACAGGCAATTTCCAATTTTTATCAAATGGATGTTCTACAAACAATCCCGTATCAATACCCTTTTTTTCCATTGTTTCAATACTTTCTTCATCTATAGGTGTAGTTTTGCATTCTTCAATAAATTTAGCTATTTTTTCACTAGATTTCGCAAGTTCTTCTGCCAATGGATGATTAGGGGAAATACCAACAAAACTTGCACCAAAAAGCGTATCAGGACGAGTCGTATAGACTTCTATAAAGTCAGATATTTGTCCCTCGCCCACCTTTGTAATGGAGGAGTTAACGTAGCCAATTCCATCCTCGCCTCCCTTTGTAAGGGGGGTGCTGACGAAGTCAGCGGGGGGTTGACAGCCTCTATTTACAAGGGAAGTCTCTGCAAAACAGACGATTGGTTTGCAATTTAAATATTTTCTCCTACATTCAACCTTTTCCTTCAAATCCGAATAAACACCTTCAAGATTATTCTGTATATCCCTATTATTATATCTTATTACTTCAACACCAAACTCATTCAATTTTTTAGTTCTTTCATCATCATATTTTACTTGATTTGCATGCGTATCACCATCAAGTTCAACAGCCAACAATAACTCATTGCAAAAAAAGTCAACAATATAATTATCTATTGGTTTCTGTCTACTCCATTTTAAATTTTTAAAATTTTTATTTGATAAAACCTCATACCAAAATTTCTTTTCAAGCGGTGTTTGATTTTTTCTGAGTTCTTGTGCCTTTTTTACTAAATCTCTGTTATATGGGAGATATCTTTTTGTCAACCCCCCTGTTGCTTTGCAACTTCCCCCCTTACAAAGGGTGGCAGATAGAGAATTACCTTCGCCAATTTTACCCTTACAAATGGATGCAGATTTTTCATATTCGCTTCGCTCATCTGGCACTTCGCCGAACAACAAGTTATTCGTTGCAGACAAGCTTGCACAACTTCGGCTTCGTGCTTCATTTTTAATTAGTTTACTTTTATCCAAATAAAAGCGAACTGTCGCCCCTTCACTTTTTCCAATCCAATTTTCCTGCATCAACCTAACTTTTTCAGGCCATCCCTTTAAATCTCCATTTTTAATGCCATCAAGCAGTTTGTCAGCATAGTCAGTTATCTTCAAAAACCACTGTTTCAACTTCTTTTTTTCAACCAAAGCATCACTCCTCCAACCCCTGCCATCAATAACCTGTTCATTCGCCAAAACAGTTTGATCAACAGGATCCCAATTTACAAAACTTTCCTTTTGAAATGCCAAACCATGCTTATATAAGTCTATAAATATTTTTTGTTGGAAACCATAATATTCAGGATCGCATGTAGCAAAGACCCTAGACACATCAAATGACAAGCCACACGCCAACATTGACTTCATAATTTTACTAAGATTTTTATAGGTCCATTCGCTAGGATGAACACCCCTCTTAATTGCCGCATTTTCAGCCGGCAATCCAAACGCATCCGCACCTGTTGGATGCAAAACATTAAAACCTTGAAGCCTTTTAAATCTAGCCACCACATCACTAATAGAAAAATTTCTTAAATGTCCCGTATGCATCTCTCCTGATGGATACAAAAACATCGGCAGCACATAATATTTTTTTCTTTTATCGGATGGATTAAAATAGAAAGTTCCATTATCAGCCCAAAACTTTTGCCATTTTTCTTCAGTCAACCTATGATTATATTCTTTAATCTTCTTCACAACAAATAATAATTATTTAAACTTTATCAAGGATACAACAAAAATATTAAATGTAAATCTTTTTTAAAAATTTTTCTTGTTTTTTTACTTTAAAATGTGTAAATTAGAAACAAGATTATTAACTTTATTTTTTACCATGGATTTAAACAATATAAATCAAGAGGAAATAATCCAAAAAATTACTGACGAAGTATTAAAGGAATTACAAGAATCAAACGAAAACTTCACAAATGAAGAAATTAAAAATAAAATAAACGAAAAAATTGACAACCTTCTCAGTCAAATAAAAGACGAACAAATAGAAAAAGAAAAAATACAGGGAGAAAAAGAAGACGAATTTTTAAGAGAAGAATTCACAGACATAAACGTTTCTCAAACAAATGCAAACGATTCATTCAGCAGACTTCAAAACAGCGTAAGAAACACAAAAGCACCAATTCAAACACAACAGGAAGAGGACGAAACAGAAACCGAACAAGAACCAGAAGAAAAAAAGCAATTTTTCAAAGAATTTTCAGACTTATACAAACAAGAGCTGCAAAACTCAATAGACAGCTTTAGAAAAACTTTTGAATCATTTTCCTTAATGAAACAGAGTTCTTTTATTGAAAAATTTTTAATATTATTACTTTTATCAATTCCCGCAGTATTAGCCGGATTAGTAGGTTTTTTATTAATTGGAATATTATTTGTATTATGGCAAATTTACCTTTTCATACAGATATTTACAAAATCATTTGACAAAATAGAAGCTTCCATCAAAGAAAGCATGTCAAAAATGAAAATCAAAATTTCCTCCATGAAAAACGGAACAGGATTTTTAAACAGAATAATTTTTTCAAACATTTTATATTCCGTTCTTATGTTCAACGGCATGCTATACGTTATAGTAAAGGGCCTCGCCTTTCCTATAAGATCTTTAGGCGAAATTGACAAAATATTAGCCAATATAGCCGCAAGATCCATGAATTTAGTATCAACAGCACTACGCAGTCCATCAGAATTAGCACTAAATAATTTACGAACTAGCAATGCAATGGGCAGAGATAAAAGCAAAGCTTCTTCTGGCCCAGTAAAATCAAGACAAGTATTAAGACTAAACGAAAGATTACTTGCCAGCAATAGAGCCAGAGACGCATTAGCATCAAAACTTAGACAAATACAGAATATTTCCAAGCGTGAAAGAGACAGCATAAAACCAAAAGTTGTGCTAAACACCAATGAAATAAGAAAAGGCATTTTTGATAAAGTTCAAAAAAATGTAATTGAAAGTCAAGTTAAGAATTTAGTTGATTCAAAGGCCGCACAGATGCAACAACAATCAATGCAGCATCCCAACAATACGGCATCAAATTCAAATACAAATTCAATCACAGATAGAAAAAGAGGACAAAAGGACGAAAGAAATATTGATCCAAGAGATAGAAGCAGAACAAAAAATTCAGAAGGGGATATTCTAGGACAAATGATCGCAAAAAATATTGTTGGAAGTATTGCACAAAACGTTCTAAACAATGTTAATAGGGGTGATATTAAGATTAAAAATGATAGAGTTCAAAATTACAATGAGCGATTGGATGGTGGTAATTATGGTTCAAATACTATAAAACAGCTAATTAATTATAGAGAAGATATTGACAAGATTAATTATTGCAAAAATATGCATGGACAAATAAAAGAGATAAATAACCTAGCAAATATTATTAATGGTGAAAATGGTAATTTAATCGATTATCTTGAAAAAGCAAGCGGAATAGATGATATTAAAGCCCATTATAATGAACTTGACGATAATGGAAAAGAAGCATTAATTGAAAAAGTTAATAAAGACTTAGACAATATTTTAAGTAAATTAAATGAAGAGGAAAATAAATTAGAGCAGAATAAACAAGAATTTAGATCTTACCTTCAAGAAGGTATTGAACCAGATAGGGCTAATTATATTGTTCAAAGAAATGATTTAAAAGAAGTAGGAATAGATTTTTGCAACAATATTTCCGATAAAGCTAATATTGTTCTTAGTGAAAAAGCTATTGAAGATTTTAATAACAAATTCATTAATATTGCAGAATATTCTAAAGACTCTAATTGTGAGGGAAAAATAAAAGAAATGATGACTGATTTTATTAAAGATAGTTTTGGATTAGATGGTAAGGATGCAAAAACTTTTATGGAAAATGATGCCGATATAATTTCTATAGTAAAAGATGCTGCTAAAGAAGTAAAAGAATTTAGAAATGCTAGACAACAAGTTGCAGAAAATAATAAGGAAGTAGGTTTAGTTAAATAAAAAATAATATTGACAATTTATTTTTTTGCTATATAATTATCAATACAATAATAAAATAACTATTTATGACAACAGAAACAAAAAAACAAGTTATATTAAAACCTCGTAAAGCAACTAATGTAAATATTAGAGACTTCTTGGATAATTTAGATATTAAGCATGATAAAAAAATTGTTAAAGATAAGAAGGCACTTAAACATATTTCTTTGACAGTAGACAATAATGAAAAACAGAGTAAGGTTGATGAACAGAAACAGAGAAAAAAACAAACTAAAGAATCAAATATTCATCTTACTTTATAATAATATTTAAATAAAATCCTATATTTTAAGTATCATACAAGAAGTAGTATTAGGCGTGAGCCTAATACTACTTTTATATCTTTAACCATTGGATATAAATATATCAATTTTGTTCAGTTTTGCCTTAGCCATAGGGCAATAGGACATAGTTCTCTGTTTCGCTTAGAAACTTTGCTATGACAATAAAATCATTAAAATAATTAATTTTATTAATATTATAATATAATTTATTTATATATTTGTCATATTTATAATTATTAATATTGACAATTTATTTTTTAGATTATATATTAAAATATATAAATAAAATTTGAATGTATATGACTAGAGCTATAAAAACTAATAAAAAAGTTGAAAAATCAAAGATTAAAAAGATATCTATAATACCTATTGCAAGACAATTGGAAAATCTTAAAAATGGGTTGATTAACTTAGATATTGAACATGACAAAAAAGTTGCTAAAAATGAAAAAAAGCTTAAAGATATTTCTTTAACGGAGGAACCTAAAAAAATAAGTAAAGTTGAAGCATTAAAACGCAGCAGAGATGTTGAGGAGTTATCTCCACGCATTACTTTAACGGAAAAGACTAAAGAGACAGGTAAAACTAATGTATCAAAACATAATAAAAATGTTGATAAATTGTCTCCGCGTATAACTTTGACAGAAAAAACTGAACGAACAAGTAAAGTTGAGGAGCTAAAACGCAGTAGAAAAAAAGTTAAAGAATCGTCTCCACGTATTACTTTGACGGAAAAAACTGAACAGACGAGTAAAGTTGAAGCGTTAAAGCGAAGTAGAGATGTTGATGATGAATCATTTTCACATATTACTTTATAACATTAATAATATTGGTTGTGATTTGACTTTTATATATTGATGTTGTATAAAGAATTATTTAGCGGTATTAAGCGTGGACTTAATACTGCTTTTTGTGCTGTGATCTATGGTGTAGTTTGATATTCTGCTTTTTTGATTATGTGTTTGTTTTGTGTTTTTTTGAGTTGTATTATTTGTAATTTATAATTGTAAAATATTTTGTGTTAAATTCTGATGGCGATTGTTAAATGGGCTTTGGTAATTTATGATATTTATTGCTGCTTATGTGATAGATGGATTTTGTTAATAATGGCTGTTGAAAGATGTTGTGTTTTAATATTTTAAATTATAATATTTCTATGTTTGTTTTTATGTGCTATGTTGTTTGAGTAATTTTTTGTGTTGTGCTGATGGAATGAATGAAAATGAATTTTACTAATTTTTTTATATAAATTTAATTCTTTAGTTGATTTTATATTTTATTTAACATAATTTATTTTATGAATAACTATTTTTTGACCCGTAATATAGTTATTTAAGATTTGAAGATCTTTTGATGGGCGGCTCAATAACAAAAAAATTA
>CALXSB010000002.1 GCA_944391005.1 uncultured Rickettsiales bacterium
ATTAAAAATAAACTTTTTGTCTCAATTTATAATTGGTGGGTTAATGAAGTTAGTAGTGGGTTGATAACAGAATTAAGAGTTGGTTTAGACTTCCTGCCTCCCTTTGTAAGGGAGGTGTCCCGAAGGGACGGTGGGTTGATATAGAAATTAAGAATTACACATACAGCGAACTATACAATAAAGAAATTAAAAATTATAAATTAAAAATTAAAAGTTAATAATAAAATAATAAATAAATCATAAATTAATAATTTAAGAAATTAATAATTGTAATCTTATAAAAGTCTTTTTTATTATTAATTATTATTTAATATTATCATTGTTATTACTATTACATATATTTTTATATTATTTATTTATTTTTTTTATCTATTTATTCTTATTAATGTATATATTTAGCAGTGTTGAATATATAAAAACAGTTTTTTGAACCCCCCTTACCCCCCTTGACAGGGGGGGATTAGTGCGTGGACCTTCACAGGGGGGACTTAGAGGAACCATTAACATGAGTGGGCGAGAGATAAATCACCATGGTCTTCATTTGCAGTTGGGGCTAGCGGCCCCTTGAGATGGGGGATGAAGAAGCTCTTCACAGTGTGTGGTCAAATTGGAAAAACTCCTTCATAGGGAGGACGAGTTTGAGGGCCTATTCACAGAATAGTCTGAAAGACTGCCTTCACAGGTGATTGACGAGAGACGAACCCCCCTTACCCCCCTTGACAGGGGGGGATTAGTGCGTGGACCTTCACAGGGGTGGTAGGATAGCCCCTACCCCCCCCTTGACAGGGGGGTAGATTGGGCAGTGGCCCTTCATAGTGGGGCAGGTTTGTGGTCTATTCACATGTGGGTGAAGTTGGTGTTGCCTTCACAAGTGGTCTGGTAAGGGCCTCACATATGGGTGAATATGGAGTAGCCCATTCACAGGGGGCAAGAGGTTGTCTTCACAGGGGGGACGGCCGAGAGGGGCCATTTACATATGGGTTGAGATGGAGGGTTCCCTTCATGGGATGGCAGAAGGAGTCTTCAAATGGGGACTGAGATGAATGGAACCAGTTCACGGGTGGCGAATCTATGAATAGTCCATTCGCAAGGGAAAATTGGAGGAAACATTTGTAGAGGGCGATGTTGGGGATTTTTTACAATTAGAATAGAGATGTGAAAAAACATTACGATGTGGTGATGGGTGGAATATTCCTTTGACAATTGGGAATGATGGTATCATTTATATTGCGGATAAAAATAAATATAATAAAAAAATTATTACGATTTTGTAATACTAAAAACGATGATGAAAAATTTGAATAAATGATAATGCTATAAAAAATAAATATATTTTGCTATTTCTGTGAATGATAAAATAGTAAAATAAATGTTTATGTAAAACTTTATAATTAATGTATTAAAGCTATTATATAAAAATATTGTTTATTCTATTTTTTATAATTGTTATACTGTAAATTATATAGTGTAGAGTAAAATCCATTTAATTTTAATAGTTCTTCGTGGCTGCCCTCTTCTACTATTTTTCCCTCGCTAAATACATATATTTTGTTTGCATTTATTATGGTTGATAATCTGTGTGCTATTACAACTGTTGTTCTGCCTTTCATTAATCTTTCTAATGACTTTTGAACTTGGCTTTCGGACTTTGAATCTAATGAACTGGTTGCTTCATCCAATAATAATATTGGTGCATTTTTTAACATTGCTCTTGCAATAGAGATCATTTGTTTTTGTCCGCCGGATAAATTTCTGCCCATTTCACCAACTTGAGTGTTGTATCCTTGAGGTTGATTTCTAATAAAACCGTCGGCAGCGGCTAGTTTTGCGGCTTCTATTACATCTTCATTTTTTACATTTTGTTTGCCGAATATAATATTTTCTTTGATGCTTTCATCAAATAATACAACGTCCTGTGAAACTAGTGCTATATTTTCTCTAAGGCTTTTTAATTTAACATCTCTTATGTCTTGGCCGTCTATTTTGATTGATCCGGAATTTACGTCGTAAAATCTTAATAAAAGATTAATTAAAGTAGATTTGCCTGAACCGGAAAAACCAACGATTGCTGTTGTTTTGTTGGGTTCTATTTTCATTGATATATTATGTAAAATTTCTCTGTCATTGTTATAGCCAAAATTAACATTTTTAACTTCTATTCCGCCATTTGTAATTACTAAGTCCTTTGCGTTTTTTTCGTCTTTAATTATTGGTTTTGTGTTAAATAGATCAAAAATTCTTGTTAAGGAAGAAATGCCCATTTGTAATGTAACATTTAATGTGGATAATATTTTTAATGGCTTATAGGCCGCAACAATTGCCATTAAGAAAACCATAAAATCGCCTGTTGTTAATTTTCCATTTATAATCTTCCAACCGCCATAAGAAAGTGTGGCTGCAATTGCTATGCCACCAAAAAATTCCATTAAAGGTGATAGCATGGCTCTTATTTTTGTAATCTTAAATGATATTTCGTTCATTCCAACTATATCTCTATCGGTTTTTTTTACTTCATTATCTTCTATACAGTATGATTTTATTACCTTCATACTATGAAAAGTTTGATTTAGACTTGAATATAATCCGCCATTGCTCATTTGTTGTTTTGTTGTTGCTGTTCTAACTTTTTTTCCAAAATGTATTAATGGCCAAAAGGCTAAAGGAAAAATTATAAATGTTACCATAGCCATTTCAAAACTTTTAAAAAACATAAGGAGAATAAGAAAAAAAACTGTGAATAAATTTTTTACTACAGCAGTAATACCATTTAATATTGCGTCTTTAGCCATATTTACATCACCAATAAAAAATCCTAAAAGTTCACCTGAGTTTTTCTGCTGAAAAAAAGATATGTCAAGAGTCATTAAATGTCTAAATAGGTCAACCTGTAAATTTTTTACAAAATCTAAACCAATTTTTGCCATTACTACCTGGCTTAGATAATTCGCAATTCCTTTGAAACCAAATATAGCTATAACTTCTAGGCCTATTATTGCTAAAATTTGTTTGTTTTTATCTATAAATACTTCGTTAAATATTGGTTCAAGTATTTTAACTGACATAGCTTCTAAAGATGAAGCTACTATCATTAAAACAACGGCAAATATTATCATCCATTTCTGTGGAAATAAATATTTTCGCCAAATATCTTTTATTATTACTAAACTCTTTCCAGAAAAATTACTGAAAAATTTTCTTATTCCGTTGAAAATCATTTTTATATTCTATTATTAAAACACCCTAATGTATCCCCTATATTTTAGCACTTTATTTTTTTATAAACAAGAAAAATTTAATAATTATATATACTAAATTTTATTATCTATATTGTTTTTAATATATTTTATCATCTTTCTTGCTGATTTGACTTCCGCTTCTTTTTTTGTAGTTCCCTTCTCTGAGATTTTTGGAAATCCTTCTAATGAGATTTCAATTTCAAAAACTGGATTGCTTTTTGTTCCCGTTGTATCAATAACCGTGTATTCTGGTATTCCATATTTATTTTTCTGAGACCACTCCTGAAGTCTGCTTTTAGGATCCTTTTTAATAAATTGCTGTTTTTTAATTAAATCAAACCAATATTCTTTGACAAATTTTTTAACTACGTCTAACCCACCGTCCATATACATTGCTCCAATGACTGCTTCCATAACATTTTCTATAATTCTTGGGTTGTTTCTTCCATCTAGCTTTTCTTCACCTTTTGTCATAAAAATATATTTTCCTAAATCTATACCCTGCCCTATGCTTGCTAAAGTTTTTGTGCAAACAAGATACGATTTTCTTTTTGAAATTTCGCCCTCATTCAAATCTTTATAATAATCTAAAAGCATTTCTAAAATTACCAATGACAAGACTGAATCACCCAACAGCTCTAAACGTTCATAGTTCGGGCACTTATATTTTTTTGAATAGCACAAACTAGGATGGCTCAGTGCCGCTTCTAATAATTCAGTATCTTTAAATTTATATAGTAATTTTTCATATAAACCAACAAAATTATCTTGCATATAAATTACTCTATTTTTTTAAAAATTCTATCAGTCCTTATAATTTTGTTCCACTTCCAAAATTTCAAAGGATTTTCACTTGATGAAAAAAATATAATTCTAGCCTTGCCAATCAAATTTTCTTCAGGAACAAACCCCGTTTGTGAAAATCTGCTGTCAAGCGAATTATCTCTATTATCACCCATAAAAAAGTAATAATTCTCTGGAACAATAAAAATCGGCGTATTGTCGCCCGGTCCATTTTCTACCTTATCTAGAACTATAACTTCTTTTCCATTGTCTAAAATTTCCCTATATTCTTTTGTTATGCTATCTTTATCATCATCATTTTCAAGCACATCCTCTAAATATATTTTTTGAACAGGATTATCATTTACATATAAAATACCATCTTTCATTTGAATTTTATCCCCCGGAAGTCCAATAAGTCTTTTTATATAATTTATACTAGGGTCCGATGGCAATCTAAATACTAAAACATCACCTCTTGCAGGTTTTTTATTAAAAAATATTCTACCATTAAATATAGGAAGTCCTAAAGGAAAAGAATACCTACTATATCCAAAATCATATTTTGAAACAAATATAAAATCACCTTCCTTCAATCCCGGTTTCATTGATCCAGAAGGAATATGAAATGGCTCATACAAAAAAGATCTTATTAATAACGCCAAAATTAAAGCTATTAAAAGACTTTTAACAGTATCCCAAAATCCATCAGGTTTTTCTTCTTTATTATTATCACAGAATATTGCTTTAAAAAAGTTCATTATAATAATAAGTATTTTTTTTAATACTTCATAAATCTTTATTAATATTTTTTTTACAAATGATATAATTTTTTCCAACATAAAATAATTATAAACCCTTTCCGACATAATATATAACATATTTTTTAAAAAATCAAACAAATATTATATATTTTAATAAAAGTCCCAATTCCATTAAATTATCAAAACAAACTCACATAAAAATTAATAATAAAATATATATTTATAGTTGCATTCTAATTTAACAGGATCTAATAGAACCATTATTTCAGACCCAATAAAAAATAAATTATAAAACTCTTGAAATTTTATGTTTATATATTATCTTAAATTAGCAAAATAGTATTAATTTTATTTTTATCTAAATGTTTTTATATAAAAATAAAAATATAAATTATATTTATATTTAATGAAGAAAAAAAGTTTTATATTTATTCTATTAACTATATTTTGTTTTAATTGTCATGCGGAGGAAAATAAGAACAACAAAATAGAGTCCAACAAAGGAGAACTAAGGGCCAATATCAAACGTATAGCCCTTGATTTTTCGCAAACAACCGTTAAAAACGCCAAAGAATATCAGGATTCACCCTATACACAACTAAACGCCAATGACGAAATGATGGTAAAAGGCGTTTTTGATTTCGCACTAGAACTTGAAAAACCAAACTATAGATGGGACAATAAAATATTTGCCATATATGGAAAAACAACATCCGAAGACAACATAGACGGAACAAAAACATCATCCGAAAATGCCGATCAAATTTTATTTACATCCGATTACTCAAGAAAAATGTGGAAAATTAAACAGGCAGACATTGGACCATTTGTCAATATTGCTTATCAAACAGAGTTTACAAAAGATACCGACGCCCCTCGCAATAAAATAATTCGTGGAATGCTTGGCATAAAATTATTCAACGGAAAACATTTTTCCGACCTATACCTAGCAAACATCGTTGAAACCGATTTAACCTACAGCAAAACAGTCAATAAATACGGACTTGAACTTGCCGCCAACGCCACCTTCAACGTAAGAGAGGGAGTATCATTTAAATTTGAAGGCTATTATAGAGACTACATAGCCTACAGCAGCTTTAACCCAAATGATTTAACCTACGATTTAAATTTTATAATACGTATGGACGTTAAAATCACCGACATTTTAGACATTGCACCATTTATATCATTTAGGCAAGCAAAATCTCGCGGTGCAAATAAATATGCTAGAAACACAAATATTGGAATATCTTTTTCCTACTCCGAATTATTTACAATATAAACAAGACACTACACCCACACTAAATGAAGAATTTTACAAATCAACAACAAAAAATAAAATCAAGAACATTCTACTAAAAAACAAACATTTTTTATTTTCAACAGATAGTTTGGTCATCAAGCATATTAGCCATACTCTCACCACCACAACATTAAGCAGCCATTCAATTTTACAACTATTCAATTTCCCTAGCATTTCCACCACAACCTAAAAAATCACAATCTCTACCATCATGTTAAGGCACAATTAATCACCACCATCAGCGGACACCAAGACCCTTACCCAACCCGTCAATAATTCTTCCTACAACATCTGTAAATACATCACAGCATACAACAGTATGCAAAGAAACCATACTCCGCCACCTGTGAAGGCATCATTTTCTAACATCTATGTGAATAGGACTATATACTTCACCATGCCCCTGTGAATGGCCACTACCAGACCCCCCCCTGTGAAGGGAATTTCCACCATTCTCTCCCCTGTGAAGACAACCTCTCGCCCCCCCTGTGAAGGGGGGATAGGGGACCCCTACTAGACCCCCCCTGTCAAGGGGGGTAAGGGGGGTTCGCCTCCCTTCGTAAGGGAGGTGCTGACGAAGTCAGCGGTGGGTTGACAACAGAATTAAGAGTTGGCTTAGACTTTATGTCTCCCTTCGTAAGGGAGGTGTCCCGAAGGGACGGTGGGTTGACAAAGGAAATTAAAAAACCAACCGAGTGAAATAAAGGTAAAACTTAAAAATTACCCTTCATCAGAGAATTAAAAATAAATTAAAAAATTAAAAGTAAAATAAAAATATTAAAAATTAAGATTTAATAATTAAAACTTAATAATAAAATAATAAATAATTTATAATTTTAATTTTTTATATATAAATAAAACTCTTTTTTATTATTACTATTATTACTATTATTATATATAATAGTAATTATTATTTATCTATTTATTCTTATTAATGTATGTATATTATATATATTCTTATTAATCTATTAATATTGTGAATATATAAAAACAGTTTTTTGAACCCCCCTTACCCCCCTTGACAGGGGGGTGGAGATGGGGATTCTTCACAGGGGGGGTTGGGATGGGGTTTCACAGGAGGGACTTAGAGAGGAGCCACCTTACCCCCACTTCACAGGGGAGTGGAACTGAGAGAACCCCCCTTACATCCTTGACAGGGTGGTCTGGGAAGGGCCCTTCACAGTGGGCAAGGTCTTCACCTCCCTTCGTAAGGGAGGATGTCAACGAAGTTGACAGGTGGGTTGACAACAGAATTAAGAGTTGGTTTAGACTTTTTGCCTCCCTTCGTAAGGGAGGTGTCCCGAAGGGACGGTGGGTTGACAAAGAAATTAAGAATTAAAAATTAAGAGTTAAGTATTAAGAATTAAAAATTAAAGATTAAGATTTAAAACTTAATAATAAAAGAATAAATAATTTATAATTTAAAATTATAAATTAAGAATTAAGAAAATAATAATTAAGAAATTAATAATTATAATCTTATATATAAATAAAAGTATTTTTTATTATTAATATTATTACTTACTAC
>CALXSB010000003.1 GCA_944391005.1 uncultured Rickettsiales bacterium
AACTTTTATTGTATATTTTTTTTATATTTTGTATAATTTATTACAAGGAGTAGTTATGAAAAAAAAGATTTTGATTACTTATGGTTCTTATGGTTCTGGACATAAAACAATTGCAAATTATATTAAATCATATATTGAAGAACATTATGACTATGAAATTAAAGTTTTAGACTTTACTGAGCATTCTAATTTTTTTGGTAAGATAGGAGTTAAACTTTTTGATTTTAATATTAAATATAGAACAAGATTTTTATTTGACTTGTCTTACGAATTAATGGATCATAAAATAACTACTTTAAGATTTAAAAAATTTACAAAAAAAAGTTTTGATAATAGTTATAATAGAAAGTTTATTACTGATTTTAACCCTGATATAACTATTTCTACTCATTTTTTTGGTAATAACCTCGTTTCTTTTTATAATGATTTGAATCTAACACATAGTAAAATATTTAATATAATAACTGATTATAAATCTCATCAGTGGTGGATTGCTAACCATAAGAATGAAAATGGTTTTATAGTTGCTAATGAGATTGTTAAAAATGAATTGGTAAACTTAGGTGTTTCACCAAATAAAATATTTCCTTATGGATTACCTGTTAATCCAAATATTGATAGCTCTTTAAAAGATAAAGATGCTATTTTAAAAGAATATAATTTATCTGGTCAAAGGCCAATTTTGCTATTTTTTGGTGGCGGTAGTGTTGGTAGTATGGCATATTTCGAATATTTTAAAGTCGTTGCTAAGCAAAATTATAATCTTGATTTAATTTTTGTTTGCGGAAAGAATGAAAAATTAAAAGCTAAATGTGATCAATTTATAAAAAGGAAAAATATAAAAAATGTTAAAGTTTTTGGCTTTACAACTGATGTATTTAATCTTATGAAAATAAGTGATGGTGTTATAAGTAAGGCCGGTGGCGCTACAGTTACTGAGTGTTTAGAAATGAATGTTCCTATGGTTATTATTCCTGGGTATGGCGGCCAAGAAAAATATAATGAAAGATTTATGCTAAAAAGGCATTTTGCTTTAAAGGCTAAGACTTATTTTGGATTAAAAAGGATTGTAAAAAAGGTTTCAAAAAATCCTATTTTGCTTAAAAGAATTAAGTTGCGAATGATTAAAAATGACAAAAATAATTCTGTAATTAAAATTTGTAAACTTGTTGATAAAATGTTAAAAAAATGACTAAATAGTCATTTTTTTAATCTGCATAATTTTTAAAATAATTTTTTATATATACAACCGGGGTTCCTTTGTCTCCACTTCCGCTTGTTAAATCACAAAGTGAACCTATTAAATCAACATATCTTCTTGGAGTCGTTCCTTGTGTTTCTATTTTTCCTTTTAAATTTTGCTCTTTTGCTTTTATTTCTTTTTTGATTGCTATATTTAGTTCTTCTCCACTTAAGTTTTTGAATTTATTATCTGATAGATATTTTAGTTTTAGTTCATTTGGACTTCCTTCTAATCCTTTAGTATATGCTGGGCTAACTACTGGATCGGCCAGTTCCCATATTTTTCCAATTGGATCTTTAAATGCACCATCTCCATATACCATAACTTCTACAGTTTTTCCAGTATTGTCCTTTATCATTTTTTGAATTTTATTTACAAGTTCTTCACCTGTTCTTGGAAATAATTTTACTTTTTCTTCTGTTGCTCGATTTGAACCTAATAGCCCAAATTTTTCGTTATATCCACTTCCATTGGTACTTGTATTTAATATTTCATCAATTCCTAAAATATTTACACCGTTGTTTTTTAATAATTTTTGTTTAGTTTCTTTTCTTGTATGAATGTCACAAACTAATATGTTCTTTGTATAATCTAATATTGTTTCTGGATTATTGCTTAAGATGAACTCTATTTCACAGTTTTCACTTTCTGCTACTTGTTTATAAAATTCTATCATGTTAACGCCCGTAAATATATGTTTAAAATCTCCAAATTTTTCGAAATATTCTTTCTCTGTTATGGTATCTTTATATGGATTTATACCGCTTGCAGTTAGTTTTTCTTTGTCCATTATATCATTTCCAACTTCATCGCTCGGATAACTTAATAAACATGTTATTTTTTTGCTTGCTCTCGCAAAGGCTTTTAGTAATACTGCAAATCTATTTCTACTTAATATAGGAAATATTATTCCAATGTGTGTTGTGTTTAATTTTTGTTTTAAGTCTTCGGCTATTTGATCTATTGTCGCATAGTTTCCTTCACTTATTCCAACCACTGCTTCAGTTATTGCAATTATGTCTCTATCTTCTATCTCGAAATTTTCTAAATTGCTAGCTTCTAATATGCTATCAACTACTATATTTGCAAGGTTATCACCTTCTTTTATTATAGGGGTTCTAATTCCCATAGCTATTGTTCCAAGTTTACTCATTTTCCACTCTCCTATATTCATTATAACATATATTGGTTTGTTAACTATATTTTTTGAATTTTATTGTAAAACAAAAAAGCACTGCTAGAGTGCTTATTTTCAATTGGTGACCTGTACGGGATTTGAACCCGTGAATGTCGCCTTGAGAGGGCGATGTGTTAACCATTTCACCAACAGGCCAA
>CALXSB010000004.1 GCA_944391005.1 uncultured Rickettsiales bacterium
AGTCCTAAATATAGGAAAACTTGATGCTCACATAAAAGTTTGATGACTTATGGGAAAAGTTTAACATAAAAAAGTAAAGAACTACCTTATATTACATCATCACTAAGCTAAAATGAGATGGTGGGGGCAAAGGAATAGCCTCATTTATAATGAAGCTATTTTATTATATAATTTTAAATAGAGTAAATTAATAAGTTCCCATAATAACTAGTCCGCCCATTAGCAAATACATAAATATAAACATTACTATAATAAATGCAACAGTCAAACTAACAACCCAATTATTAGCCCCCCCTACTCTTTCCATAATATCTACTCTTGTTTCTTCATCTTTTATGTGTTCTTCAATTTCTTTTTTCTTTGTATAATATTTTTGATATACAAAATACGGTAATGTTCCTCCTAAAATTATATTTATAAGTAAGCCATATATTCCTCCAACGCTTCCAAAAAAAATATATAAAATTATCAGAACAGCTGACCACCCATAAACTTTTCTATATAATAAATACCAAAAACCAAAAAAGAAGGCATACCAACTCCAATTCCACGCAAAATCCTGAACACCATTTATATTATATTTTGCAAAAGCATTTTTATACCATAAAAATTTTTCAGGCTTTCCAACAAATGCATACAGCATTTTGTCTTCATAACTCATATTTTGATTACTATTAGAAGAATTATTTTCCATATTTTTTCTATAAAATTATCATGATTTTATATTAGAAATAAAATTATAAAAAACAACTAAAAAAATCAATGCAATATATTTTTCTTTATTAATAGTTGAGTTTAAAATTGTCCATATAAATTCTTATATAAATATAATTTATTTAAATTAATACGGGTTTATAACAAGCAAATATTATAATAAAATAGCACTATTAATAAATATATTAGATCATTAATAAAGTTTTAATATAATCTGCTTTGCTAATTGTTTAGGATATAAAAAAAATTGATTATAAAAATAATCAATAAAATGGTCGGAGTGATAGGATTCGAACCTACGACCCACTGGTCCCAAGCCAGTTGCGCTACCAGGCTGCGCTACACTCCGAAAATAATTTATATATTATATATAAATTATATTGAAGCACTAAGTCTTTTTCTTCCCTTGGCTCTTCTGGCATTAATAACTTTTCTTCCGCCTGCTGTAGCCATTCTTGCTCTAAAGCCGTGCTTATTCCTTCTAGCAACCTTACTAGGTTGATATGTTCTCTTTGTTGTCATCTTTAATAAAAACTTAATCTTAATGAAACTATTTATACAACATATTTTTTATATTTCAAGTATTTTTTAAAAATAAATAAAATATTAAAACTATAAAATAATTAAAAAACTTAAACAGTTGATAAATTTAGTCGTAATATAATTTTATATACTGTGTAGCATATTTTTATTTGCTCAACTTTTTTATCTTATAAAATGTTTGATTTTAAAAATACTTTGTTTAAAATGTATTTGCGATTAATAATTATTTTAGATAAAATGGAAAAAATTAAAGATTTAACTTTTGATGAAGCTATGGCTCAATTAGAAGAAAAAATTTCTCTCCTTGAAAAAGAAGAAAACGCAGATAATCAACAATTATATGATGAAGCTGTTGCACTAAAAGAATATTGTGCTGATCTTCTAAAAAAAGAAAAAGAAGAAATTAAAAGAATTGCTGCAGAAAATAATATCTCATTATCTGAAATTGGTTTAGATGATGACGATGAGGATGCAGAAGAAGAAGGAGAGGAAAATAAATAATTTTGATCTTTTGGGAGGTCATTTTAATAATTAAAGAGGTTATACATGATTGTAGAAGTAAATGACAATGAATTTGAAAATTCTATAAAAGATGGTCTCACGTTGGTTGATTTTTGGGCACCATGGTGTGGTCCTTGCAGAATGCTTTCTCCAGTAATTGATGAATTGGCAGAAGAAATGAAGGATGAAATAAAATTTTTAAAATGTAATGTGGATGATAATCCAGATACACCTTCAAAATTTAACATTATGGGAGTTCCAACATTAATTATCTTTAAAAATGGAGAACTTTTAGCTCAAAGATCTGGAATGGCCCCTAAAAAGATTATCCAAGAATGGATTAAAAGTAATATATAATAATAAAATTTATTATATTTACTAAATGTTAATTTTTTTTCAAATTAAAAGATTCTTTTATATATTATCTAAAGAATCTTTTTTGTTTAGCAAAAATTTATTTAAAAAAATCAGAATTGCCACTAGAACAACTTTTTCACATAAAAAAAGTGGAATTCCAGTATTTCATAGAGATTTAGAGATTAAACTAGATAATAAATATTATGATTTTTACTCATTACAGCCGATAATGAATAAACCATTTTACATTAATTCACCATTATTTTTAATAATTAGAAAAAACAAAAAAAGTATACTAAATAATTTAATTTTTATTCTTCAAAATGTATATGATTTTAAATTTAAAATAGGTATAGAGTTGGAATTCTATATTTTAAACAACAAAAATAATATAAATATAATTAAAGAACTAAAAAAAACATTACCATTTATTGAAAATATTGAAAAAGAACAAGGAAATGGACAATTTGAGATAAAAACAAAACCATATACCGATATTTTATTATTAGTTAATGACTACTTAAAAATCATAGATGAAATCAACAATTTTTCATTAAGTAATGGGTTGAATTTATTTTTAGACCCGCTACCATTTGAAAATGACTGCGGCAGTTCTTTGCAAATAAATTTATCAATTGTTAATAATAATGACGAAAATTTATTTGCTAGAATAAAACAAGAAAATTCCCTTATTGAAAGCAAAATAATGTTAAATTCAATAGCAGGATTATTAAAAAATATAAATAATAATTTACTATTTTATATACAAGATAAAAATTCTTTAAACAGATTTAATCTAAACAAAAATAAGAATATAAGAAATAAAAGTAAATATCCAGCACCAACATTTATTAGTTGGGGTGTTAATAATAGAACAGCAAGTATAAGAATTCCAACCCCACCAATATCAGATTTTGAAAATTATATGAAAAATGATACAAAAAATAGAAGAATAGAATATAGAATACCTTCATCGAATGCCGATATTCATCTAACGTTAATTGGCATTATTAGTTCAGTTATTGAAGGTATAGACGATAATCTAATGCCATATATAGATAAAACATCTTTTGATGTATTAGAAAAAAATGATGGTTTAGATAAGATAGAAAATGACTTTGATACTATTAATGATAATTTTAAAATCAACAAAGATATTTTATACTACGACTAATTTTAATGATTATAATAATTTAGTTTTTTAACCCCACCAACCCAGCTAATAGCACTTCTTTTTCCTTTGACAAAGTTCAATATCATTGATATTATACAAGTATACATCATTGATACACTTGTTTTATGGCATAGCCATAATTTCATAGAGGATCTATC
>CALXSB010000005.1 GCA_944391005.1 uncultured Rickettsiales bacterium
TTTGAAGCTAGTTTGTATACCTATAATAGAACAACAACCTATTATGACAAAGAACTTGATGAAATTAGTAATATTAGAACTTCTAGCACACCATTGCAATTTTTATTAAAAAAGGAAATTAATTTTAAAGATAAAGCATTTTCAATAGTTGATGTAAATGAAGATGATAACAATATATTAATTTCTTTTGTGCAAAAAGATAAAGAAGATGAAGGAACTCTAATATTAAAATTTACAAAGAATCCAATTGTTTTGTCGTCAATAAAGCTAATAAATGGATTAAGTCAAGAAATTGAAATGACATTATTTAATATTTCTACACAACCAATTAAAAACTCGGTATTTGTATTTGATAATCCGAGAATAAAAAGAAAAATATAAATTATTATTTGGTTTGTTAAATTTATTTTAAAAATAATTTATAATGTTATGAATATGAGAAAGGGTTTTATATTTATTTTTTTGATGTTATTTTTTAACTCTTGTTCAACTACGTCTAATAGGAATAATAAGTTATTTTTAGAGCTGTTGTCTAGAGAACAATATATGTATAGTCAAGAATCAAATAGAGTATTTAATCCTGGACCTGCAATGCTTATATCTACTTTACCGGATAAAATTGGCAATTTTAAATCATTTGGGGATGTTAATGATTTTGAAGTTAATAATAATGGAGCTGGATATTCAAAAAGATACATTAATAGCAAAATAAAGAATGGATATTGGATAGACGTCTTTACATATAGTATGAGACAACCAACAATCTCTGATGATATAAATGATGAAATAGTTAAAAGTGTTTATAATAATTTAAAACAAGATACGCTGAACTCACATAGAAATTCTAAAGTTTTAGATGAATACACATTGGTTTTTACGACTCCTGATGGCAAGATACTAAAGATGAAAGAGATGGTTTTTGAATATTATGATTTTGAAAAAAATACAAAGGTTAGAAGCTATTTGTATTTTGGAACTAGTTTAGATTCTTTCTATAAAATTAGAATAAGTTATAATACAAATTTAGATGATGAAAATTATTTGTTTCAAGAAAAAGAAAATTTTGTTAAAGACTTTGGATATTATTACACTGATGGCATGTCATTAAATGATTTTAATAAATTTAAAAATTCTGGTATTAAAAATCCTATAAAGATGCAAAGAATCAATTAATATATTATTATCTAATAAAGTTATTTTTATCTGTTGACCTTTTGTAAAAAAATGGTATAATACTTTATTGTTATAAAAGAATAATGAAGAAAATAATATGCATAACAGACAATCATTAAAAAGATTAATTAATGATAAAAAATATAATGAAATTATAAATATTTATAACAATGCCGTAAAGAACAACACATTAGATGCTGACATTTGTGAATTTGCAATTATTGTTAATATTAGATTACAAAATGATGAAGAGGTGTTAAAAATATGTGATAAAGCTATTGGCACAAAAAATAGTAATCCATATATTTTTAATTGCGCCATAAGTTCAGCATATTTTTCTAAAAAATATGGTAAAGTTTTAGATTATTTTAATAGACTTAGCGACTTTAATATGCTGGATGAAGATAGTTTGACCATGATAATTAAATCCTGTTGTTTAAAAAATAAATATAATATGGCAATGGATGTTTATAAAAAGGCGCTTATAAACAATAAAGTGAATGGCAATGTTTTTATAGTTGCAATGGAAATAAATAATTTAAACTTGTATCTTGATAAGACTATAAAGATATATGACGATGCTGTTAAATTTAAAAATATTAATTCAGATGTATGCAGCTGTGCTATGATTACTTCAAATGTAGCTTTATTATATGATAAAACTATAGAAATATATAAAACAGCACTTAATACCAATAATATTGATAATTATCTTGTATTTACTGAAGCCATTAAGGCTTTTTATAGACTTGGAAGATATACGGATGTCCTTGAAATATATAACAATATTATTGATAGATCAAATATTAGAGAAAATAATTTATGTATTACATATAGATATGTTTTGGAGTCTTTATGCAAATTAGGAAAGTATGATGAAGCCTTTGCGATTTCCAATAAAGAAACTGTAAAAAACGCGTCAAAAATTGATAAAAGTTTAGCAAAAGTAATTGATAAAGTAAAAGAATTGAAGGGTTATTTTGATAATTTGCAAAAAATATTTAATAAAAAAATTACTATAGAAGGGTATTATAAATTAGGAATATATGAAAAAGCTGTAGAACTATTTAATAAAGAAATTAAACGAAATAATATTAATATAAATATGTTAAATTATGCCATGAAATCCTATTATGAAATGGCAGATTATGAAAATGTATCAAAATTATATAATATAGCATCCGAAAAAGGTTTTATTAATGATGAAATATTAGCCAATGTAATAAAGACTAAATATATACGAAAACAATATGAAGATATTATAGAAATATATAATAGTAATAAAAAACTTATAAACAATAATATTGAAGCTATATTGTATGTTGTAAAATCCTATTATGATCTTGAAAAATATGATGCTATACCGGATATTTATAATAATGAAGCTTTGTTAGTAAATGCAGATCACACAAATGAAATCAATCGTGAATTATTTAAATATGCTATTAAGACAAGTTGTAAGCTTGCTAAATATGAAGATGTATTGGATATGTATAATCAAGTTAAACCATTATATTTGAATTTTGATATTGTTGATGCTGCTATATTCTCTTGTAATAAACTTAAGAAATATAATGATGCTAAGGCTATATATAATGAATATTTTAGTCGCGTTCAATTTGAAGATAATAGAAAGAATGATTTTATTTTAAATATATTTGAAACCTATTATAATTTAAAAGATTATATTTCTGTTCTGGAAGCTTATAATGTATTTTCAATGGGTGAAGATATAAGCAATGTAAAAGACTATAGTCCGTTTGTATATTTATTTTTAGCAAATTGCAAACTTGGAAAATATGCCGAAGCGGAAAACTTATATAATAACTACCTTAATAATTTAGAAGATAAAGATAAACTTGAAATTTTACCTAGTTTAATAAAAATATATTATAATTCTAATGAATATGAAAAAATATTAAATATATGTCAAAAAGATAAAAATTTTAGTGATAATGTAGACTTTGACATATATTCTATGAGAGCCAATTATAAGCTTGGCAATTATGCTAAGGCTAGGGATATATATAATGAATTAAAAAATAATAAAGAAATATCTAAGGATATTGCTATTGATTCTCTAATTATTAATAGCTATTTTGAAAATTATAATGAAGCGATATACGCATACACTCAATTGCCAGATAATGAAAAAAATTCATATGATGTATTGTATAATATGATGAAAAGTAATTATAAAATAAATAATTACAAAGAAGCCAAGAGTTTTTATAAAAAACTCAGAAACAATCAAAAGGCACAAAACGATTTAGATGTAAAACTATATGGAATTGCTATATATGATAGTCTAAAGGCTTACAATGAAATAATTGATATTTACGATACTCTATCTGATACTGATAAAAATAATATAGATATTTCTACAAAAGCGATAATTTCATATTATAATCTTAAAAAGTATGATAAAGTATTGGATGTTTATAAAAATATAAAAAATAAGGAAAATCTCAATACTCAAATATTTGTTTATGTAATAAATTCTATAAAAAATAATAAAAAATACGATAATGCTTTAGATGTATGCAATACAGCTATTGAATACAATAAAGCGAATTTAGAAATTTTTGAATACGCAATAAAGTTATTGAAAAATAATTTTATAGACAATAGAGAAAGACAAGAAAAAATATTAAATATTTGCAATCAATGTATAAAAACAAGAGAATATAATGACAATATATTGGGCTGTATGATAGAACAAAAATTTAAACTAGGACAATATAGTGATGTAGTGGATATTCTTAATAATAAAAATAATTTATTATTTAATAATAAAGAATTAATAAATTATTTTATTCAATCTTGTTATAAAACTAAAAATTATTGCAATATTTTTCAATTTTGTAGAAAAAATGAATCTATTATTGATAAAATTGATTTAAAATCTACAATGTTTTTAATGGATGCTTATATAAAACTCTATCCTAGAGCTTTAAAATCTTTTGTTGAAAAATGGCAAATTCAAGATTATGAACTGTTGTTAAAGTTGTATAATAATATTAACGACTCTGAAATGAGCGAAAATATTTTATCTAATTTTATAAAAATTAATTATAATTTTGGAAAATATAAAGATGCTATCAATATATGCAATAGAGCATATAAAATAAATAAATTAAATTCTGATGCTATTGTCTATACTATAAAATCAATTTACAGTTTAGGGGATTATTCAAGGCTATTGGATTTATATAACAAATTAAAAATATCAAAAAATATAAAATATAGTGAAATTACTGTTGAAATTATAGATTCTATAAATAAAACTTTTAGAAATAGCTATGAAAAAAGCAGTAAAATTTTAGAATTCTATAATGATATTATTGACGCAAATCAGGCGGATAATACAATACTTCAGAGTGCATTGGATATTTCTATTGAACTTAAACGCCACGATATGGTTTTAAAAATTTTTGAAAAATATGGAGATGATATAGATAAAAAATATAAAGAGTTATATAAATCCATTAAATTTTTAGAAAAATTTAAGAATTTAAAAGATAAAAACATTACATCTAAAATTTTAAAAGATGCTAGTGCTGCTTTTTATAATTTAGAGGAGTATGATGAAGTTGAAAAACTATATCAGAAATCTTTGCTGTTAGGAAAAACTTATAGTGAAATTTTTGAATATGCAATAGCTGCAAATGATAAATTATATAAAGATTTTGAAGTGGAAAAATACAATAAAATTTCTGCTATATACGATAATGCTTTTAAATTGGGACAACTTAATGAAAAAATTATAAATTATTCAATAAAAAATAGCTATTTAAATCAAAAATATAAAAATGTATTTAAAATTTACAAAAATGCTATAGAGTCAGATATTTCTACTGCAAATGTATTCCTTTACACAATAAAAAGTATTAGAAAATTCTATGAAAATGACAAAAATAGAAAATTTTTATATACTATGGAAGTATATAAAGAAGCTTTAAAAAAGCAAAAAATAAATAAAGATATTTTATTTAATGTTATGCAGGTATGCGAAGAGACTAGAGAATATGAAAAACTTGAAAATGTATATAATTATGCTGTTAAAAATAATTTTGTAAGCTTTAATATGCACGAGTTTATGTTAAGATATTACAGTGATTCGTATCAATATGATAAATTTTTAGATCAGTATAAAATATTTCAAACTCTTGGATGCAATACTATGGAGCATGATAATATGTATAATGATGCAATATGTGAAATTAAAAAAGATAAAGCAAAAAAAGAACACAAGAGGTCAGTATCATTATAAACAATTTTATTGATATTTATTTTGTAAAATTTTATTATTAAAGACAGTAGTAAAAAAAGTATTAAAATGGAGAAAAAAAAGTATTATCCTGATGCAGATCAGAATTTGAATTTTGCAAAAATGGAAGAAGGAATATTGGATTTTTGGAACAAAAATAAAATATTTGAAGAGTCTATTGACATTAGAAAAAATGGTGAAGAGTTTGTATTTTATGATGGACCTCCATTTGCAAATGGATTGCCCCATTATGGACATATGCTTGCAGGCTATATAAAAGATACGTTTGCAAGATATCAAACCATGAAAGGCAAAAAAGTTGAAAGAGTGTTTGGCTGGGATTGCCATGGATTACCTGCTGAGATGGGCGTTGAAAAAGAAACAGGTATAAGCGGCAGAAAAGCAATAGAAGAATATGGTATAGACAAATTTAATGACTTGTGCAAATCTTCTGTAATGAAGTATGTTAATGAATGGAAACATTATGTTAACAGGACTGGCAGATGGGTTGATTTTGACAATGGCTATAAGACGATGGATCTTAAATACATGGAAAGTGTTATTTGGGTCTTTAAACAATTGTATGATAAAGGACTTTTGTATGAAGATTTTAGAGTTATGCCATACTCTTGGACATGTCAAACTCCTGTATCAAATGCAGAAACAAAACAGGATAATTCCTATAGAGAAAAAGCGGATAAGGCTATAACTGTTAAATTTAAAATGACGGATGATGCAGTTGAGGAGTTTAAAAAAAGATTAACTGACAACTCAACATCCACAGACTTACAAGATGGAGAAAAGCAGGACAACGAAGAAAAGAATAATTCAATTTTCAATTTTCAATTTTCATCCTCGCAAAGCTCGGCTGGCACTTCGCCCAACGACAAGCTACCGGTTGCAAGCGAGCTTGCATCGGTTGAGCTTTGTGCTTCAATTTTCAATTTCCTAGCTTGGACCACCACCCCTTGGACATTGCCGTCAAACCTTGCGTTGGCAGTCAACAAGGATTATGATTATGTGATACTAGAGAAAGATGGTGAATATTATATAATTGGAAAGGAAACTTTGCCTAAATATAAAAAAGAATTGGCCGATGCGGAAGGAAAGTTTAATATAATAGCTGAATTTAAGGGTGAAAAGCTGCTGGGCTTGCATTATGAACCTATATTGCCATATATAAAAGATTTGCCTGAAGTTCAAGCAAGTGATGCTGCATTTAGCGTTCTGCATGGCGACTATGTTACAACAACGGACGGAACTGGCATAGTTCATACAGCACCTGGATTTGGTGAAGATGATAATATGGTTTGTAAAAAATATGGCATTCCAACTGTTTGTCCTGTTGATGATGGAGGTTGTTTTATAGCTCCAATTGATGAATTTGTTGGAAAGCAAGTATTTGAAACTAATGATCTAATAATAATCAAGTTAAAACAGGAAGGTAAATGGCTTAAGACGGAACAGTATATTCACAACTATCCGCACTGTTGGAGAACTGATGCGCCATTGATTTATAGAGCTTTGCCATCGTGGTATGTTAATGTTGAAAAAATAAAGGATAAGCTGATAAAGAATAATCAAAAAATAAATTGGATACCTGCCCATGTAAAGGATGGAAGGTTTGGAAAGTGGCTTGAAGGAGCTAGAGACTGGTCTATTTCTAGAAATAGATTTTTTGGCTGTCCAATACCAGTTTGGAAGAGTGATAATCCAGATTATCCTAGAATTGAGGTTTATGGTTCTATAAAAGAATTGGAAGAAGCTTTCGGCGTTGAAGTAAAAGATTTGCATAGACCATTTATAGACAATTTAACCAGACCTAATCCTGATGATCCAACTGGAAAATCAAAAATGGTAAGGGTTAAGGACGTTATGGACTGTTGGTTTGAAAGCGGATCAATGCCATATGCGCAACACCATTATCCTTTTGAAAATAAAGAATGGTTTGAAAGCCATTTTCCTGCGGACTTTATTACAGAAGGTGATGGGCAATTAAGAGGATGGTTTTATGTGCTGCTAATTTTGTCTACAGCATTATTTGATGAACCAGCGTTTAAAAATTGTATTTCCTATGGCATAGCTGTTGATGAAACAGGAAAAAAACTCTCAAAGAGGCTTAGAAATTATGTGGATCCATTAGAGGTATGCAATCTATATGGAAGCGACGCATTGAGATGGTTTATGATAAAAAGTCCCGCTTTAAAAGGTGAAGAATTAAGAATTGATAAGGATGCAAAGGATATAAAAGAAACCCTCAGAATGTCAATAAAACCTATTATAAATGCCTATAATTTCTTTTGTATGTATGCCAACAGTGATGGCGTAAAGGGCGAAGACATAACTACAAAGGATGTTTATTATGCAAAGAGCGGCATTGCGGACAAAAAGCTAATAGATGATGCATTGACTGTCAGAAAAGAGGTGTTTATCAAAGGTCAAAATATAAAGGAAGAAGATGAAATTGATGGACATGATTTTGACTTGAACAAACTGCATTATGTTTTATACAAAGATGAAAAGCCAATTGCAACTATTAGAGTTTGGCTAAATGAAAATACTGCAATATTGCAAAGATTCTCTGTATTGCCAGAATATAGGGGAAAAGGGCTTGGAAGAGAACTTTTAACTTTAGTTATAAAAAATCTATTGAACAATAGCAAAATAACAAAAATTGAATTTTATGCACAGTCCTATTTAAAAGATTTCTATCAAAGAATGGGATTTACTTGCGTTGGCGATGAATTTGATGAGTGTGGTATAAAGCATATTTCAATGTTTGCCAATACAGAAAAGCTGCACAATATTGATTATAAAAGCAATGCCTATATAATAAGCAATACAATGGATATCTATATTTTGTCAAAATTGAAGAAAACAATAGACACTATAAGAGATTCAATGGACAATTATACTCCATCATTAGCTTGCAAAGAGACGGAAGATTTTTTTGAAGTGCTGAATAATTGGTATATAAGAAGAAATAAAAATAGATTTTGGAAATCTGAGCATGATGATGACAAGTTAAAGGGCTATGATACTCTTTATACTGTGTTGCTAAAAATTAGCGAGGCATTGGCGCCTCTACTGCCATTCACAACAGAATATGTATGGAGAGGCTTAACTCAAAATAATTAGTAATTATAATTAACTCATAGTAAAATATGGGTTAATTTTTTATATAAAGGTAGGTTAAAATGAGTAGAAATAAAAAAATATTACTTGCAATTGTAGGTTTAGTTATTTTGCTGTCAGGCATTTTTTACTATAACCACACTAAATATGTAGACATTAAAATTATAGCCTTTAACGATTTCCATGGAGCAATTGAGCATAAAAGAGAAGTTGGTGCTTCAAAGTTTGTTTATGCAATAAGGGAAGAAACAACTCCTACAACATTAATCGTATCCGCAGGTGATAATTATAATGGCGAAGCCATGAGCAACTCATTATTTGGAAAACCCGTTTCGGATATTTTTAAAAAAATAAACATAACGGCGTCAGCACTTGGAAACCACGAATTTGATTGGGGAATTGATAAAATATTAACGTGGGAAGAGGATATGGGGGCACCATTTGTTTCTGCAAATATAATGAAGGACGGTGAATATTTCGTAAAACCCTATATAATAACAGAAATTAAAGGCGTTAAGGTTGCTTTCGTTGGTTTAACCACAACAGAGGCAAGCTATAAAAGCAATAGAAATTTTGTCAAATATTTAACTTTTTTAGATCCTGTTGAATCTGCAAAAAAGTTTGTTAAAGAAGCAAAAGATAACGGAGCTGATATTATAGTTTTATTGACGCACTTAGGGTCGTATACTGATGAGGAAGATGGCAAAATCAAGTTTGAAAACGAAGAACTAATGCAATTAACAGAGATTGAAGGTGTTGATGCAATAATTACAGCCCACTATCACCAATTGGTATCAGGCTTTATAAATGGCATACCTGTAGTTCAAAGTTTGCAAAAGGGACGTGCTTTTTCAATGATTGATTTTTATATTAACAAAAGAACTAAAAAAATAAAAAATATAGAAATAAGTTCAAGGGTTTTAGTGAATGAAAAGGATAGCCTAAAGGAAGATCAAGAAATAGCAGAATTGATCAAGAATTACAACAATCAATTATCAACAGTATTTAACGAAAGTTTGGGCATAGTAAAGGAGAAAATAAGCTATGACAAATATAAAAAAAGTCCGTTAGGCGATTTATTTTGCGATATTCTAAAGGAAGAAACCAACTCAGATATTGCAATGCTAAACGGCGGAAGCATAACAGGCCAATTTTATCCGGGAGAAATAAGGATTAAAGACATATATTCAATATTGCCATTTGACAATATATGTGTAGTTTTAAACCTGCAGGGAAAATATATAAAGCAAATGATAGATAGAAAAATATCCGATAAAGAAATAGGCGAACTTCAATACAGCGGAGTCAAAAAAGTAAATGGGCAGTTTATTCTAGACAATGGACAGCCGCTTGAGGATGACAAATACTATAAAGTCGCAACCAACGATTTTATGGTAAGTGGCGGAGATCTATACGATTTTAGCAACGCCGCAGACGCTGAAGAGGTCGGCTACATTAGAAATATCATTATTAAAGGGCTAAGCAAGAAAAATAAAAATCTACAGACTATTCTATCTCAACCAATGTAATATTTTTTACATTTCCAGTGTTTAGAGTGTCCATAGATATTTCCAATAGATCGGAATCAAACCTGACAGGAACGTCAAACTCAAACGCGGCAGTTATTTGTGAATCAATTTGCGGTGCTGTTGCAAAAGTAATTAATCCGCTGCTGAAGTCAATATCAAAATTTTCGCTTTCAACATTATCAATAAAAACATGAACAGTTGAAATAACAGGCTTTAAAATTTTTCTTATGTAGGTGTTGCCGTTTATAGTATAGGTTTTAATAAGCTGAAATTCTTTTGTTTCACCATCACCAACACCTATTGCCTGATTCTCTGTGCTATAATCGCTCCAATCTTTGAATCTAAATCCGTAGGCTCTACCTTTTACATTTCTAAAAAATGATAATAAACTATTCAATTCAGCCTTAGTTTTTATTCCATTAACAACATTAAATTTCATTTTATTGTTAAGCCAATTCACATTTCTTTGCTCAGAACCATTTTTTGTCTGCACAATAGTGGTATTAAATTCAACAATTGAAGAAGAATCAAAAGCTATTGATTCCGGAAATCTCATCTCTAAAAATGACATAAAAAAATATTTTGTTTTTTTATGAAATTAGATATTTTTTTTGTTTATGGAAGAATAGAAAATTATTAGTTATTTAAAAATATTTATTTTATTAATCTGTTAATTTATAATAAAATTCCTGACACTTTCCACTTATTGAAGTATTAATAGTTCCATTGGTGTAAATTGCATCAGCACATGAAGAACTGCCGCAACATGCCCTAATAATACCTTTATTCCACGTTCCATCATCAAGTTTAGAATCAATATTTACCATAAGTTTAGGATCTATTTCAGAATCATAGCTAAAGACATCAATATATAATCCATTTTTCATATTTTGTTGATATCCTGTAGTAGTATAATTAGAAAATCTTTCAAACATATTAAAAAATGTTGAATTTAATCCTTTTACCTTCGGAGTATTTTTTTGTATTCCTTCATCATTGTCCATATTTTCTCCCACTCTCCATAAAGAGTTGGCTAAATTATCACCAACTGTAGGCTTAAAGTCGCTGATTCCAGCAACATATAAATCAACCCATGGGCCTGCTTGAACCCCAACTGTTTTGCCTGAATAATCTCCGCCAAATGTAGTATGCTTAGGTTCTACACCCTCTGATACCCCAGAAATTGACGGACATCCAGAACCGCGGCAATATCCAAAATATCCATCATTATTTAAATCTCCAGGAAATCTTCCATTTGAAGCTTGAAATGTAAATAACATTCTTTTTACGGATTCAAGTTCATTCATAACAGCTCTAGATCTTGCAGAATTAACTAAAGATTGTCCCCCAGTAATTCCAGCGACCAATAATCCTATAATTATAAGAACTATTGACAACTCTATAAGTGAAAAACCATTTTTATTCATATTTTTTTACTAGCTTATAATAATATTTATAACATAATTTTAGAAAAGATTTTTAAAAAATCAATTTTAATATCACAAAATAAGGGTAATTTAATATTTTATTTAAAATATCTATATATATATAAAAAATACCAACTAAATTAATAGTTGGTATGTTTATTATATTTATAGTTTAATTTTTACATACAGCTGCATCTGCCGTGTTTTTTTTGATTGCTCTGCATCTTATCATCAAAATCCATATATAATTTTTGATTATTACTTTTCTCAAATTTCTTGATAATTTCATTAATTTCTTCTTGAATATATTTTTTTTCTTCTAACTGTGCTGTTTCATCAGTTTCTTCTTGAATATTGTTTTCTTCCTGAACTATATTAATATTGTTCTTATAATGGAGTTCTTGAGTCTGTGGCTGAAATTGTTCTGTTTCAATAAAGTTTTCTTCAAGATTGTTGTTTTGTTCTCCTTTTTTGTTTTGTTGATTTTTTTCAGTTTCTATATCTTGTTGTTTCTGTTTAAATATTTCTTCTAGATTCTCTACAGTTATTCCTGTTTTTTCTTGTAATTCTTCATTAATATTATGTTTTTTATTATTTGTTTCCATAATAAATATTACAGGTTTATTTAAATCTAGATATATACCAGCAAGCAAACATTCTTTATCTTCATCATTTAGCCTCATTAGAGCTTGTAAAAATTCATTTCTTGCATTAGCTAAGTTATTTTGAAGTTCTATATTGTCTTTATCTTTTCTTAAGGCTACATATGCATTATCAACTTTGGATGTTAATTCTTCTAAGGGAAGCGCTTTAAAATTTTCAAGTGATATATAAGCAGGAGAAACAATTTCTTGCATAAATGCTGTTAATGGTTTGTTTTCATTGTAAAATGATGCTCTTCTTTCTCTTTCTATTATCTCTCTTTCTATTCTTTCTCTTTCTATTCTTTCTCTTTCTTCTATTTCTCTTTCTCTCCTTTCTCTTTCTCTCCTTTCTCTTTCTTCTATTTGTTGGTATTCGTTATATAAATCTTTAATATATTGCCTATGATTTATAAAGAAATCAATGTTGTATATATAGATGCTTGAAAGATGACAAACTAAATAGTTGGTATTAACAATTTCATCATGGAATTGTTGTAATAAATCGCATAATTCATCCTCATGATTTTGAATTATAACAGGTTCATAAAGTAAACTTGTTAATAATGAAGCTTTGTTTATTCTATTAGTATAATTTTCATCGTTTATTAATTCAATAGAATGATTATATAATTGTTCTTCATGACCAGTACGTAGAATATGACGATCTAATACATAATTAGTAATTCTATATTTATAATCATTATCCTGAGTAGTATTGATTTCATTGATTAATATATTGCACAAATTGGAATCACTGATTTCAGTAGTTGATAAACCCTGCATTAAACATATCTTTTCATAAATGTTATTTGAATTTTTTATTCTATTAAGTATTTCATAAACTCTTCTTGCTTTAGGTAAATTAAAATAATTATTTTCCATATTCTTTAAAAAATTTATTAGCATATGGAATAATTATATCTCAATTTTTAAAGAGAATCAAGGTAAATTTACCATATTACTTAGATTTTACAGCTTTAGAAACTCCATGTTCTGTTTTTGCCCAATAGAATGGAGACCGTATTAGACTTATTATGGCACGAAATGATGCAACATAATGTAAAAACCAATAGAATGGCGAACAAATAAAATATAGCAGTTTAAACTTTAGCTTATTTTTGCAAATAACTATTAATGAAGCACCATATATCATAAAGAAGAATATAGATAAGTTAAAAATAATCATAAAATTTAGATAAGTAAATTCTTTCATATGTAGAATTATCACATGATTAAAAAATACTGCAAATATTAGAATAAAAAATAAGAACGACATAGCTATAAATGTAAAATAAATAAGAATATCAAATATCCGCAATTCAAATATTCTTTTAAATTTTATGTTTGACTTTATACCTATAGGTTTTGATAGCATTGTATGTTCACAAAACGTTTGCATAAAACCCTTAATCCATCTTGTTCTTTGCTTTAGCCAAGCATTAATTGTTATTGGCGCTTCTTCCTCGGTTATTGAATCTAAAGTTGAAATTTTATAACCGGCCTTTGCAATTCTAACTGCAACTTCTGCATCTTCTGTTACATTATAGCCATCCCAACCGCCCAATTCTATTAGCTTTTCAGTTTTAAAATGGTTGCTGGTTCCGCCAAGCGGAAAAAATGTAGAATGTTTTGTTATTGGGGTTATTGTAAAATCAAACCACATTGAATATTCTATAGAAAAGCAATAGGATAAAAAGTTTTCGTATTTATTGTAATAGTTTAGAGACGCCTGCAGGCAGGCATAATTTTTATCAAGTTTATTAAATTTTGAAACAGCTTTTTTTAATTGATATTTTTCAGGCCTGTCTTCTGCATCATAAATTGTCAAATATTTGCCTTTAACAAACTTCAATGCATAGCTGCAGCTCATTGGTTTTGAATTTATGTTTGATTGCGGCACTGCTATTAAATCAAACTTAAAATCATTTGACAATAATTCAACTATTTCAAGTGTTGACTCGTCATTTTGATCAACTATTAATTTTACATCAAGTTTTTCTTTTGGGTAATCAAGATTATAAATTGATTTTAACAGATTTCTCATTACAAAATCTTTTTCTTTTCTAACTGGCAAAAGTATAGAGTAGATTGGCAAATCTTTATCGGGAATATTTAAATCATCTTTCTCAAAATATTTATTTCTGCTATATAATTTAACACCATTAAAAAATAAAAATGTTTTCAATATATCCGTAATAAAATAAATTATATTTATCAAAATATAATTAAATATTGCAACTTGTATAAAATACAACGGTAAAACAAAGAATAACAGCAGTAGAAAAAACAACAAAGTTAAATAGCAAACCCTTTTAACTTTTGACAAAGTCCACATTTTTTAATCTTTACCCCCTAACTTTTTATTACTCGTATCTCAATATTTCTGCAGGGTTTGTTTTTGAAGCCTTATAGGATGGGTATAAAGTAGACAAAAATGACAATAGCAATGATATTGAAACTATATACAATACATCACTAAGCATTATTTTTGAAGGTAAATCTGTCAAAAAATAGACGGTTGGAGAAAACAATTCTAATCCAAAAATCCTTTCAATGAATGATTTTATAGCCTGTATATTACTTGCAAACAGAACTCCAATTATTGTTCCAATAGCTGTGCCAACAATGCCTATTAATGAACCGCAGATTAAGAATATTCTCATTACGCTATTTTTTGTAAAACCTATAGTTCTCAATAGAGCAATTTGCTTGCTTTTATCGTTAACCAGCATTATAAGGCTTGAAATGATATTGAAAGTTGCTACAAGAATAATCATTGTCAATATTATAAACATGACATTTCTTTCCACATCCAAAGCTCCAATAAAAGCCGCATTTGATTGTTTCCAGTCAACCAATCTCACATTAAATCCATTATTTTTTAAGTCTGTATAAAGACTGTTATAGGTATTGTCAATATCATTAGTGTCCTTTAAATATATTTCAATTCCGCTGACAGAATCCGAATATCTAAATTGTTTTTGAGCTGCCTCTAAAGGTATAAAAGCCGTGCCTGCATCATATTCATACATGCCACTTCCAAATGTTCCAACAACTTTATAGGTTTTAATTCGCGGTATAGTTCCTAAAATTGTTGAATTAGTTTCCGGAGATATTATTTTTACAGAATCTCCATCGGATACTCTAAGACCTATTGCCAAACTTTGCCCCAACAATATTGAATTATCATCAAAATTATTATCAAAATTAAAGCTTGAAATATTATTGTAAATCTTTTCTTTTTTAGTTAAATCATCTTTTTTAATACCCCTGACAATAGCACCGCTAGTATTGTCTCCAGCTAAAACCATTACTTGATTTTCAATTATTGGATTTGCATTTTTCACATTATCATTTTGCTTTATAATTTTTATAGCTTCTTCATAATTCTTCAATTCTCTTTCAATAGGAAAAACAAAAATATGCGAATTAATGCCAAGTATCAAGTTTGTAAAGTCCTCCCTAAAGCCATTCATGACTGACATCACAACAATCAATGTTGCAACGCCCAACATAATACCCACAAATGAAAAAATTGCCGTTATAGATATAAACTTCTCTTTAGTTTTTGACTTCAAATACTTAAAGGCAATAAAAAACTCTAACTTTGAAAACATACCTAACAAAAATAATAACTTTCGCTATAATCAATCTTTTTATTCAAATTGTCAACTGATTTTAAAATTTTTTTACCATACAAATTTACATATGACAATTTATCAAAAAATTATTTGACATATCAAAATATTTTTTTTATAAATATGTCATATCAATTAAAATTCAAGAGGTAAATAATCTTATGGATAACAAAAATAAAAACAATAGCAACAGTAATAGCAGCATAGCTGATGATGACTATCTAGAAGTAAAAAATGAATTTATTTCATCATATGTAACATCATTTGAAATTGGTGATAATAAATACAGCATGTCTATAAAAAGTGATAAAGTAATTGTCAAAAATCCAATTCGCAATCGTGTAATTTCAAAACCAGCCAATAGTTTTGAAGAAAAAATAAAAAGGAGATTAAAAGATAATCTAGATAGATTTAATACATTGTATTAATTTATATATAATTTCAATTTTTATTACAATGAATAATTGTAGAGGTATTTTATGGCAGATGGACAAAGTGAGAATAAATTATATGCAATTAAATTTTTTAAAAATAACGAGTATTTTTTGATTGATTATAATAGAGCCAAACAAGAATTAATAACAAAAGTTGACAATATAATAGATGAATTTGAAAAAATTAAAAAAGAAACAGAAAAAATAGCAAATCTTGGAGAAAATCAAATAACTAATGAGTATAGAAAATATTTATTTTCCGAATCAGATATGATAAATATTTTTGATATGTATGAGGATGGTGAGTATACGGATGTGGTAATTACAATACAACAACTTATAAAAAATAACAACAATGTAAATATAGAAGATCGTAAATTTTATATAGATACGGGTATTATAGAAAATATTATTAAAAATTTTGAAGAAATAAAAGAAAATATTGAAAAAGATAAAAATATATTAGATTCACAAATAATGGCCGTAAAATTTTATAATTCATTTGAAAATATGTTTGATAATTGTAAAATTTTGTCATGTAAAGTTAATAACGGAAAAGTAATAAAAAATGAAAAAAGTAATGATTTTAATTATACAGATATGGAATTATCTACTATGATTAACAGCAATAATGAAAATGATTATGGTAGAGATATAGCTAGTATAATTTTATCATTTGCTCATGAGTTTAATAATATTGATAATATTGAAGAAAAAGTTGTTATTAATACTAATTTTGATAAGCTTCCGATAAAAATCAATAAGTCAAAATTTTATGTTGAAAGGTATTGTAAGAATATACAACAAATATTAAAGAAAAATCCAAAAGCAAAATATATAATCGGAGGATGCAATCAACATGCATTTTTGATAGAAATTGAAAGAGAAATAAATTCAGAAAAAGAAGAAGTATTTAAATTACATATAAAAGATTCTAGCGGTGCTTTTACAAAGCAAATAAGTAGGTCAACGGGAAAAACAAATTATGAACATTTTCTTGAATATGCTAAATCATTAGAACCTGGTATAGTTTTTGATACAAATGAAAAAATACAACAAATGCAAGATACTCAGGGTAAACAAGGCTTTTGCAGTTATAATGAGTTGGGTTTATTAAAAACATGTCTTGATAGAGATGAATATAATAATGATATAGATGAATATAATAAAGATAAAGATGAAAAAGACAAAAAACCAAAATTGACAGATGATGAATTTGAATATAATAAAGCAATAAATATTCTGTTACATTCGTCAGGAAAGCATATGCTTTCATATGAAAATAACAATTTATATGAATTTAATGAAAATGGAACACGTGGTAAAATTCCATATAACAAAATAGGCGAAACTGTATTTAAAGCATCTTTGGGAGATGAAGAATCAAGAAATAAAATTAATGCTATTCAAAATGAAGAAATAAGAAATAATTTGGAAATAGCCTATACACAATTAGAAAGATTCCTTAGTGGAGAAAATGAAATTATCATTGCGGAGAAAAAAAATTATGGTAAAGATAGCCAAGATCAAATTACCAAAGGATATCTCAACGGAGTATTAAACGTAGGTTATTTAAGTAGCTTGCAAGAAAAAGCTAACAATATTTTGCAACAAGATTTGGAACATAGAGATGGCTTGGGAAAAATAGAAAAAAATAAAGAAAAAGAACGATTGCAAAAACAAAATGAAAATATTAAAAAAAGAGAATTTAAGGAAAAAATAAAAAAATGTAATAGCAATATGATTAAAGCTAGAGAAGCATATACATCATATAATAACCCTGACGAGCTTTTTGATGCTAATACTCTTTTGAATTTGATTGAGAAATATGGATTAAAAGATAAAAATAAAGAATTGGAATTAAGTTTAAAAAACCAATCAAATTCTGAATTCTTTAAAATATCTGAAATTGAAAAACAGAATAAACTTATGGAAGAATTACAATTTTGTTTATGCAAAAAAATAAGTTTGCAAGATAATGACAAAAAATTAGTTGATCATTTACAATTTCATATTAATTATAATAATAAAATTATTGCTAAAAGTAGAACTGAAGAATATTCAAAAAAATTAAAAGAACTCATGGAATCTGAATATTATGAGTATATTGATGAACAAGATAAAAAAATGCACGAACAAAGTTTACTATTTACTGAAAAAAAATTAAATTTAGAAAAAGATAAAGGATTAAAATCTAAAGAAAAAGATATTGTTGATAATGTAAAAGATTCCAAACAACAGACAGAAAAAACTAATCAGCAACAAGTACCTCTTAGTTCGGCAAAGACAATTCCTATTGATGATAAAGGACAAGGAAATCCTACTCCTAAAAAAACAGAAGAACAAGAAAATGAACAAAAAAAACAAGCTGTAAATCCTATTTATCTTCCAGGGAAAAAATGTATATCCAGTGAAGGTCATTCACAAGCACAATAAGAAAAAACTTTAATCTCAACATTTATTTCAATATAAATGTTGAGATTTTACTAAATTATTTATTATTTATATCTATCAATTATTTATTTATTATTTTAATTATTTTAAATATATATCAAAATCTTTTAATACAGCTTTATATAGACATTTTTTAAATTCTGGTATTAGGGATAAAACTTCTGATTTTGAGATTAGTTTTACGTTGCTGAATTCCTGTTGTTCATCTGTTGTTTTGTAGGCAAAATCGTTTTCTGAACCTTTGAATTTAAATAGAAAAAATTTCTTTTGTTGCCCTATGAAACCGTGTCTGATTTCGTTGTTTAAAAAGTTGTATTTGTAGAAATTTTTTGTTTCGCTGATTAGTTCAAGTTTGTCTTTGTCTATGCCTATTTCTTCTTTTATTTCTCTGTAGATAGCGTTAAGTGGATCTTCGTTTTCTTCAATGCCGCCTTCTGGTGATTGCCAGCTTTCTGGAAAGTCGCTTCTTTGAAAAAAGTATATTTTACCTTCGTTGTTGATTAATAAAGCGCCAACGGCTTTTTTGTATTCGTATTTTTTGATGTTTGGTAATGCTTTGTAAAAATCTTCTTTTGAAAGTGAGTAGCATAGGGCGGTCATGCCTGACATTAAGGTTCTCTCTCTTGTGAATTTGCAGCCGATTTTTTCTAAAAGATGTCTGGATGAATGGTTTTCTGGTGCGGACATGGCGGTTATTTCTGAAATGTTTAGCTTTTCAAAAGAATATTTTAATATTGCGGTTATGGCTTCTGTGGCGTAGCCTTTGTTGTGGAATTGTTCAAGAAGGGCATAGCAAAGGTTTATGCTCATGTCGTAATTATAATATAGGCCGCCTTGTCCTATGTATTCATTTGTGTCTTTTAAAAAAATATTGTAATAGCTAAAACCGTATCTTCTTTGATGTTCCATTACTTCGTTGAATCTTTTTTTTGATTGTTCTAAAGTTTTTGCGCCTCCATCAAAATATCTCATGGTAATTGGATTTTGATGCAGGCTTAAAAAATTTCTGAAGTCTGTTTTTTGAAATTTTTTAATGATTAGGTTTTCTGTTTCTAATACTATAATATTATTATTATCTATCATAATGTTTCTAAATATTCATTGTATTCTTCTTCTGACATTGTGTCGTCAAGTTCGCTTAAGTCTGTTGCGTAGATTCTAAATAGCCAATTGTCGTCATAGGTTGAATTTTTTATGGTGTCGGGTTCGTTCATTAAATTTTCATTTATTTCTGCCATTTCACCGGTTAATGGAGTGTATAATTCAATGTCGTCATCGCCGAAAAACATGCTTCCAACTTGATCGCTTTTGTTGTAGAGATTGTTGATTTCTGGAAGTTCTATAACTGAGATTTCGTCAGTGATTTTGTCTAGAACAAAATCTGTTAGTCCAACAGTTGCTAAATCATTTTCTAAAATTATATAATAATGATCTCTTGTAAATCTAATATCTTCCATATTTCATACCTAATAATAATTAATAAAATTATTCATGACTGAAAATATCAGAATCTAGCCAACCGGCTAAATCTAAATCAACTCTTGTATTTAAGAATTTGAAACAGTCGTAAGCTAATTTTTTTCTGCCCTCTCTTTCTAGTTGTTCGTCTAGTTTTCTTTTTAATTCATGTAAAAATAATACATCGTGAACGGCGTATTCTAATTGTTCGCCAGATAGTTTTTCTGCACCCCAATAGGAACTTTGTTCTTGTTTGTTTAGATTTATGCCGAGCATTTCTTTTACTAGAGCTTTTAAACCATGAGCGTCTGTGTAGGTTCTGGCTATTTTTGATGCAATTTTTGTGCAGTAAACATTTTTAACCTTAACGCCTAGATATTTTTGTAAAATTGCCATATCAAATCTTGCAAAGTGCATTATTTTTAAAACTTTTGGATTGGCTAAAAGTTTTTTTAAATTTTTTGCTTTGCTATATTGATGTGGTTGAAATCTGACTATGTATACAATTCCGTCTCCACCTGTTAATTGAACTAGGCACAATCTGTCTCTATTGTTGTTAAGTCCCATGGCTTCTGTGTCTATGGCTACTTCATGGCCTAAGTCTAAATTGTCAGGTAAATCGCCATCAAAAAAATTAATATTGTCTTTTTTTAACATTTTAATACAACTCATCTAATTTAATCGTTTTGTTTTAATAAAAATAAATACAATAGAATAACTAATATTACATATTTAAAAATCAAGAGTTATTTAAAATATTTTTTATGATATTTTAAAATCTGATATTTTAATAGAAAAATTGTATTTTTGTGATATTAAATATTGACTTGTCCTAATTTTTTTGATATAATATTTGAGTTAAATAATTTATTATTAATTTTTTTATGGTATTTTTTTATGCAAGGACAATTTGAAACAAATGATATGATTTTTGAGGCTATTAATGCTTTAAGAACAACAGAAGAACGTAAAACATATTGCTTTAATCTTTTAATGAATGGTAATGTTTATGATTTGGCTTCATATATAAATTATTATGGATATAAAGATTTTGAAACTCTTAATGATGATAATTTTAATTA
>CALXSB010000006.1 GCA_944391005.1 uncultured Rickettsiales bacterium
GGTATACAAACTAGCTTCAAATGGATTTTGATAATCTATTCTCAACTTTCCAGGTCTTGATAAATAAAAAACTCCTTCGGATAACTCTGAATTAGTTATATCATCCTGAAGAAAATTCGCCTTTAAATACTTTATATTATTTAAATAATTTTCAACATCATTCAAAATTTTTTCATTATTTATATTATCCGCAAAACTGACAACAGAAAATGAAAAAATAAATATAAAAAATAGTATGATTTTTTTAAACACCTGTAGATCCAAAGCCTCCTTTCCCTCTTTTTGTTTCATCAAGTTCATCAACTTCAACTAATTCTGCCTGTATAACTGGAGATATTACCATTTGAGCTATTCTCATACCTCTTTCAACTACAAAATTATCAGTTCCCAAATTAATCAAAATAACTCCAATTTCCCCCCTATAGTCAGCATCAATTGTTCCTGGAGAATTTAAAACCGTAATTCCATTCTTTAATGCCAAACCGCTTCTTGGTCTTATTTGTGCTTCAAAATTTTCAGGCAAAGCAATTGATATGCCAGTCTTAATCAATTTTCTCTCGCCAGGCTTAATGGCTATATTTTCTTGAATACAAGCTCTTAGATCCATACCCGCACTTTTATTAGTTTCATAGGACGGCAGCTGTAAATCATTTCCATCAAGTCTTTTAATTTCTAGTTTCATATAATTATATAATTTTAGCTATTTCAATTTTAAAAAAGATAAGTAATTAGTCAAGAAATAAAAACCCCTAAAAATAATAATATTTATTAATATTTAAAATTTACGCCCTTAAATACAATTTTTCCATTGTTAACAATTAATTTTTTTGAATTAGGGTTGTCTTCAATCTCATATTTTTCTAATAACGTTTCAAAACCATCTTTCATTTCAGCAGAAAATTCAATAAATAATTTTGTATCTTCATAGGTTGTTTCCATATTGCTTTTTAAAAGAATTATATTTTGACATATAAAAATAAATGTCCCGATCATTATTTTTCCATTAAAGGCCAAATAATAGCTAAAACAAGAAATAAAAAGCATTAGAATAATATTTAAAAGTCCTATTAAAAGCCTTGAAATAGCTTCAGCTTTTAACTCCACAGATAATTTTCTTAAAATAATATTACCTTGCTTTTTAATTTTTCTTTCTTCATTTTTTTGAGTTGAAAATGATTTTATATTATTTACATTTGTTATATCATCATTTATAATTCCATTTATAATAGCCGTTTCATTTGATGTAATTTTCCTCTTTTTAAAACTTATCTTTGACGAAAAATAATATACAATACAGAATAGAAGTGTCCAAATACAAAAAACAATTGTCAAATAATAATTAATCTTAGAATAAATAATAAGAGAAATTATCATTGATATAAACGAATTTATTATATTTCCAAACAAATTAAAAGTCTCAGCAAAATTAGCGGTTATTTTATTTATTTTTTCAGCAATAACTCCAGACATTTTATTATCATAATATCTAATTGAGTGTCCCAAAACGTAATTAAATAATTTTTTTCTCAATGTATTTTCAACTTTTAAAACTCCACCATACCATAAATATTTTTCAACAAATAAAGCCCTAAAAAGTCCAGCAATACTATACGTAAAAGCATATAATATTGATAAAACAACAGCATACCTAACCGTCAGAATATTCTCTTGATAGGCATTGCCAAACAAAGCAAAAATATATGGCGTAATTAAAATAGGAATAAAGAAAAACATAAAACCGCAAAACACATTAAGCAAAAGCAATTTTATTCTATAACCTTTACTTGCGGCCCATATCAATCCTAACATTTTTATATTTTTCTCAATCATACCAAAAAATTACATTTTTAAAAACAATTTTACCACTGCAAACATTTAATTCATTATTTTTATTGTCTTTTATTTCAATTGGCTGATAAATTTTTTCAAGTGAGCTTTGAATAGAACCTTTGAGTCCATAAAACCAATTTAAATTTTTTATAGTTTTTGTTAAAACAAATCTTGATATAGAAAGTATTATTACTATAGCAACAAAATCTCCAAAACCTATTTTATTTTGCGCCAGCAGAATTGATGAAATACAAATTACCGAAAGTATTAAACAAAAAATAGCTAAAAAGCTGACAAATTGAAGTTTTATTTGTGATTTAGCAACCTTCTTCTCCGACCTAAGCAAATTAAGTATATTTTTTTCTGAATTTAATCTTTCAAAACCATACCTTGAAAACATTTTAACATTTCTAATATTTGAAAAAACATCAACTATAAATCCAAAATATTTTCCAATAGCATCATACTTTTCTTTTGAAGTTTTTGAATGTTCTTTTGAATATTTTGTATAGGTTAAAAAATACAGCACACTAAAGATAAAAAAACATACCGCTAAATAAATATTAATTTCTGTATAAAAAATCAAAACTAAAATAAATACTAAAGAACTTGTAAAGAATATTTTCAATACATTCATCAACTTTGCATAATTATTGCCAAGATTAGATATTTTTGAACTTAAATCTCCACTAAAAGAATTGTCAAAATAATTCATAGAATGCTGTATCGTATAATTAAAAGCATCTTTTCTAATATCATTTGCAATCTTATCACAAAAAAACTTTCTAAATCTAAGCTTTAAGATACCAATTAAAAATCCGCCATCATTAAAAACAACATATAAAATAATCAAAAAAAGCCCATATTCAAAAACTGGGCTTTTTACTTGAAAATAATTAATAGCTTTCTTATTAAAATACTGTGCTATAAAAATTCCAAAAAAATCTGACAAAACTTCTAAAAAAATCCAACAAAATAAATCAAACTTTTTATTTTTTAAAAATCTCCACAGGAAAGTAAATAAATTTATATTTTTCATAAATTTACCACCTCCCTCTTGAAGACTATTTTTTACTCTTCATAAAATCTTCAATACTTACTTCTTTCTCTTCAACATTAGCTTGTTTGCAAATAAAATCAATAACTTTATCCTCTAGAATCAAACCAGTCAATTGATTTAATGCTGACTTATTTTTCATATAAAAGTCTGCTATCATCTGTTCTTGTCCAGGATATGCAGTAGCTCTTTTTCTAATTTCTTCAATTAGTTCAGTATCTTCAACTTTAATATTATTTGCTTTACCAATTTCTGACAAAATCAAACCC
>CALXSB010000007.1 GCA_944391005.1 uncultured Rickettsiales bacterium
ACTCTCTTTATTTTCTGTTAAAAAGAAGAAATGTTTTCCTATTGCGTCTCTGCCCAATTTATCCTCAACCATTTTCATAACTATCAATGTTTGAGATATGCATTCAATAGTTTTTCCCGATTTGCTAACTGTCAAAAATGCTGTATTTGGCAAATCTAAGCTTTCAAATAAAGCTTTAACTGTATTACTATCAATAGATTCTAAAACTGTAACGTTATGTTCTTTTGAAACACTAAGCAAAGTCATAGCTCCTAAGCTAGAACCGCCGATGCCCATAACAACTGTATGCTTAAAGTTCTTTCTAATAAAAGATGCAAAATCTTTCATTTCTTTTAAATCATCTTTTTCGTAGGCAATGCCCAAACATTTCATGTCGCTTTCGCCATGCAATTCATTTTTGACCCATTCTATAGCTGATTGAACTTTTTTAGCTGTTTCTGCTTTTGCAGGTGCTATATTTCTTAGTATTTGATCATATAATAGCATTTATATTTTATTTGTTATTAAACTGATTTATTTTTATACTAACAATTTTTAAAAAACAAGACCCTATTGATTGTATTTTTAGAGAGTTGTGGAAATGCTAATATTAAAGTAAATATATATAATATTAATAGATACATATTGAATAACTATTACAAATTTATTTAAAATAATAACAAAATTATTTGACATATTAAAATATTTTTTTATAAAAATCTTGGATAGATAATTTTAGTATTTTATCATTCTGTTTTAACATTTTAAAACGAAAGCTGTCCAATTATTGGCAGCTTTTAAAATATTTTTTTAACTATAGCTTGAAAAAATATATTATATATTTTATGCTATTCTCAAAATGAATAAAATTAAATGGAAAAATATATGCATTACATGGGACATACGATTGAGTTTGATGATAATAAGTGTATTAAATGCACAAAATGTGTGATGAGATGTAAAACCTGCAGCGTTAATTATCTTGAAATTAAGACGGACGAAGAAGGAAAAAAACATTTAAGTGCAAGAGATGGAGCTAAATGTATTCATTGTGGGCAATGCACTTTAGTTTGCCCTGTCAACGCCATAAGATCTCAGGCTGGACTTGATGGTGTTAGAGAGGTTTTAAAGGACAAGTCAAAGGTTTTAATTGTTCAAGCTGCCCCTTCAATTAGAGCCGCTATTGGTGAAGGTTGGAAAATGGAACATACATTGGGCATTGAAAAGAAAATGAATACAGCCTTTAGAAAACTTGGTTTTAATAAAGTTTTTGATGTTAATTTTGGTGCTGATATTACAACTATGATTGAAGCACAGGAATTAATTGAAAGATTAAATAATCCTGAGGCAAAATTGCCAATGTTTACATCCTGTTGCTATGCTTGGGTTGAATATGTTTTAAATTATCATCCTGAATTAAAAGATAATTTAACTACTGCTAGATCGCCTCATTTGCATTCTGCGGCTGCCTATAAGACTTGGTGGGCTGAAAAAGAGGGTATTAATCCAAAAGATATAGTAGTTGTATCAGTTATGCCATGCACTTCAAAAAAAGAAGAAATATTATCAGAAAATGCAAAAATTAATGGCATGAAGCTTGTTGACTATAGCTTGACAGTTAGAGAAATTATCCAGCTATTAAAAGAAAATAATATTGATTTGCCTTCTCTAGAGGATAGTGAAGCTGATATTTGTGGAAATTATAGCGGTGCTGGTGTTATCTATGGTGCAAGCGGCGGTGTTATGGAATCAGCTTTAAGAACGGCCTATAAAATGATAACTGGTGAAGATTTAAAGGACTTTAATTTAGAGCAGGTTAGAACTGATACAGGTGGATTTAAGACTGCAGAAATTGATATAAAAGGCAAAAAAATAAAAGTTGCAATTGTTTCTACTGTTCAAAATGTTGAAAAAATATTGCAGGAATTAAAAGAAAATCCTAATGCCTATCAATATATTGAAGTTATGAGCTGCGCTGGTGGTTGTATAGGTGGCGGCGGTATGCCTTTATTGCCTGTTAGACCTGCGGATCAAACGGCTTTGATAGAAGCAAGGAGAAAAGTTTTATATGGATTAGACAGTGAAAAAACTGGCGAAAGGACAGCTCACAGTAATCCTGTTGTTAAGGAATACATGGATTGGGTTAAAGCACAAAATGATCCGCATTTGGAACATGAAGTTTATCATACAAGCTTTTAGTTTTTAGGAAAGTTATAAATAAAAAAGTTAATTATGGCAATAGGTGAGCTTACAAATAAAAGAGTTGTGCTTTTTGGTGCAAATACAATAAGCAGCGCTTTTATTAACTTTCTTAATGAAAATGATGTAAATGTAATAATATTGGACGCTGATAGGTTTCATATTGATGTTGAAAAAAAAGATTTAATTTCATTTTCAACTAGAAATAAAATCAATTGGAACGAAGTAGACTGTCTTATTACAAATCAAGACGACAAAAGTTTGATTGATATTGCAAAAAAATATGAGTGTCCAGTATTTTCAATAATTGAGTTTTTTGAAAATTATTTTAAAGAATATAATTATATTGGCGTAATTGGCGAAAGCGGTTCTTCAATAGCATCCGATCTTTTAAAATATTTGTTATGTAA
>CALXSB010000008.1 GCA_944391005.1 uncultured Rickettsiales bacterium
AGAGAGTATCTTCACATGTGGTATAAGTTGAAAGTTCTTCACGGGTTGGTGATTAGTGCACGGCCATTCACAGGAGGAGGTAGACACAGGGATCTCCTTCACATGCGTGGACAAATTTGGAAAGCCCATTCACAGGTGAGATGATGATGTTGCGAAGTCCTTCACATGGGGGATTTTAGATAGTGTCTTGACATGGTAGTGAAGTTAGTGGTGTTTTTGCAGGCATGATAGAGAAGGACGGACCTTCATATAGATCTAAAGATACTTGAACCATCTCATATATGAGAATTGTGTTATAGAGTTTTCATGGATATGGTAAAAAGTGATATATCAGGTTTTGTTATAAAATACCTTTGCATGTTTAGTTTTTAGTTGTGTATACCTGTAATAAATAGTAAAAAAAATATAAAAAATATAAAATATATAAAATTAATAATATTTAATAATATTTTTTTATTCTTTTTTATTATTTTTTATTCTTTTTTATTATTTTTTATTCTTTTTCCCTCCTATCTTTTATTTAATAATATTTAATTGTTAAATATAAATTGTAGGATAGTATATACAAATATAAGCTATAATAATAGTTTGGATATAAAATGTAATAATAGTGTAGATATAAACTATAATAATAGTATAAATTTATATTATATATAAAAATATATATAAAAATCACTAACCCACTAGCCTAGCTATTGTATTTTTATTTTTCTTTCAATAATGTTTTGTTTTTTATTTATTTGTTTAACTAATATTAAAGACCTATAGTTATCTATAAGTTATCAAAAATTCAAGCAACATTGATTGTAATGATAGCCTATAATCCAATACAGTTTATAATAGTGTGAAGTGCAGGACTACATTAGCTAATATTATATTATTACCTATAATATACATTATTGCTAAAGTTAAGATGAGGGGGAGGGGATATGAAAACACCCTCTAATATTAAAATTAGAGGGTGTTAATAGACTGCTTTCAACTCAGATTCTTAGTCTTTGTTTTGGACTCTATCACTCCAAGATGGTTTGTTGATTAAAAAATTTATTTTTCTTATAGTATTTTACCACTATAACGAAGACTCCATCTACGCCTTAGCTAATTAGAATTTGTTTTTCGGGTTATACCCTTTACTTAATACTGCTTATGGTTTAGTATTAAGAAGACACTAGCCACATCTTAATTATCTTTCTATTAAGTATTACCTTTTTATACTCAATACAGAGAATAATCAACTCTGGTAAGAACGTTTTTCTTCGCTTTATTATTGTTTCTCTTTTAACCACTATTCGCTAAATAGTTGGTAGGACTCTTACTGCCCTGGATAGCTGGTTTTAGAACGTTTTATTTTTAATTTATACATTCCTTATTTTATTTATTGGTTTCTTATAAAAGCTTTTATTTTCTTTTATAACGAGGACACTATCCGATCCTAAATGACTGCTATTCGCTTTTCAATCTTGAATTTATTGTCTAGCTTTTTTCGTTTGATCTAATGTGTTTTATTACTTTCATTAGATATCAGGACGTCATTCAAATCCTAAGTGATTTTTCATTTCTTTCATCTCATTTGCTATACATTTTATGTATTTAGCTTTACCGTAATCTTTTATAATTACGATGGGACACCACTCACATCCCAGTTAATTTTCTACCTTATTAAACTTTACCACTTTTATATGGAAGGAAGAGCATTAACCGCACTCTAATTGATTATTTTTATTATTATATTCGTCAGTTAGCCTTGTTTTACTCTAACTAATACAGGGCACCAATCAAACCCTAACAAGCTTTGTATGCCAATACCTATTTTATTTCATTATTCAGTATTGAATTTAATCAAAGTATATCATTTTCAAACTTTTCATCTTATTTCAACTTTGATCAGGACACTTGTCATACCCTAACGAGCTTTTTTGCAATTGTTTTTTATTTTTTAAAATAACAACTACTATTTATTTATAAATAATACTCCGGCTTTATATTGCTATAAAGTCTTAAAGAATATTACTCGTCTTGCTATTCACAATTACATACAGCACTCATCAGACTGGGAAGATTTTTAGTTCATATAACCATATCCTCACGAATACGTATCTATTATATAAAATTTCTCAATTTTATACCTGGGTTATTCTTCCAACCCGCAACCTAATTTTATTATATCACTATAATCAATTTTGGTTGTATCAACTATAATAAAATAAAAATTTAATATGTCAAGCAAAAATATTATTTTTTTTGAAATTTTTTTTAATAATCATTTATTTTAAATAAGTATTTGAAAAATATGGCCTAATAGAAAAGTCAAGTTAAAAATTATATATTTTTAGTTGAAATGATGTTGACTAGACCTAAAAAAAATGCTATAATAATTACATATCAAAAAACACAGGAGAAAAAATGACACGAACTTCTTTAAATACAACACGAAGAGTAGAGCGTAGTTTTTCAAGAGTTTCAGATATAAATTGTATCCCAGTTGTTAAAAAAAGAGTTAATCTTTTTCAAAATCAGTTAAAAAAATTAAAGGAGATGGATAAAAGGGTTATTGATTATTCTGTAAATATTGACAGGGTTATAGGAGTAGAGCTAAGATTGGAAGAAATAGGAAAAAGAAATAATTTAGGAAGGGTTGTGCAGTTAGGAAGCAGGAATATAGATAAAAATGACACTGTTGAAATTATTGAGGATACAATTAAACGAGGATGTGTTGATTTTACAAACATGTGTAAAAAATACACAGACAATGTTGATACGGTAATTAACTATATTTCCTATGCTAATTATATAGGTATGCTAGATGCAAACTTTATAGCTAATAAAGAAGAATTTTTAAAAAATAAAGTAATGATAAAATTCTTAAGAGATTTAATAATTCATTCAATATTAGGTAATAATTATACAACAGATCAACAATTTAATAATAATATAAAAACTTTGGTTGATCAAAGGAAATTAACTAATAATGACGTTGAGGACTTAATTTATGGAAAGGAAAAAAATAAAGCATTATTAAAGCTTAGCAATGTCTTGTATAAGACTATTGAAGATACTGTGAAAAATATTAAATTTAGCATTGTAGGCCTTGAAAATGGAAAAGTTCCGTTAATTAGAGATAATAAAATATTATCATCTAATAGAGGTGATGATAAAAAAATAAACGTATATCATTATTTGAGACATGCAATTAAAGAGCCGGCAATTTTTAGAAATGTTTTAAATAGGGCTCTTCATGGACAAAAAAATATAAGAATACATGATTAGTTAAAAATAAAAGGACTACTAATTAGTCCTTTTATTTTTAACTCAAAATTAAACTATTAGAATTGAGTAGTGTATTTAATACCAAAGCTGTATTCAGTTGGGTCTTTCCAATGATCGCTAGTTTGTTCACCATCTATTAAAGTAGTTTTATTTTTCAAATCACTGAAAGTCATATCAAAGTATACACCAATATAATTGTCTTCAGTTAAAGCATAGTTAACATCTACGTTAAATCCGTATTCGTTATATGAATCCCATTTGAATTCGTTATCAAATACAAGATTTCTTGATTTTAAATCATCATGCATTGTATAGAATAAATCCAAACCAACTGTTATTCTATCAAAGATGAATTCGTTTTCTAATTTAAGATAGAAGTCAAAGCCTCTTTCTAATTTAGATTTACCATAGCTTACTAATTCAGTTTCATAATCGTTGATATATCTTCCACCGATTGAGAAGCCTAAATTATACATGTCTAGATCTAAACCATATCTTAATGCTAAGTCAACATAAGGTTGTTCAACATTATAGAATACTGGAGCTTCTTCTTGACCAACATTTAAAATAATATCAAACTTATGTGCGTCTGCATCAACAACTCTTCCAGTTAAACCGATGTAGTAGTCAGTGAATTTTGCTGATTCGTCATTTTTTGCTATTTTTCTAGCAAAATCAAAGTTTACACCATAATTTAAAGACAATCTGTCTGTGATACCAAATTTACCTTCAGCACCGATATTCCAAGATTCTCTTAAATCTTTTGTATATCTATAACCATCGGCAAAGCTTGGAGCTTTATCAAATTCTGATGTTGTATAACCAACATTGATAGTTGACAAAATTTTACCTGCTTCTGGCATATAAATTGGACTTGTAACAGTTGCAGCGTTAGCTGTTCCATACAAAGCTCCTAAAATTAGAGCAGTAGACAAAACTTTCTTCATAGTTTTCCTTATTATTCTTAATAATATATTAATGTTTTTAATTATAAAAACACTTACACTATAAGTTGTATTTTTTTTAAAGTCAAGAAAAAATATACTGCACATAATTTTATTGAAAAATATTGATGAAATCGCAATAATACTATCATTTATAATACAACCTAAAAATAGGTATTATTATTTTTTGTATTTTTTTAATAAAATTTATGATTTTATTATGGCTATAATTCGCTTGAATATATTATAATTTCGTTCTTTTTAGCGTAGCTAGTATTTTTTCTTATTTCTTCATCTAATAGATCGCTGTCAAGATTATCGTCTTGCAGTTTGTTTATTTTATTCTTTATTATATTTATATCTTTTTCTATTTTTTCGGAGTTGATGTGCTTTTGAGCTATTATTTTTTTTTTGTTTATGTAATTTTTAAATCCGTAATTGCCGTTGTATATGTGATATCCAATATATAAAATGGATAGTATAATTAACAAAATATTAAACAAAATTTTGAATGGAAATTCTGTTTGATTAATTTCTTCATCTATGTTTTTATAACTGCTCACTTTATATAATGTGTTGATATTAATTAATAGGATAATTTTATTATATAAAAAATCAATTATTTTTTACTATAATGCAATCAATTTTATTTTTATTTGTTAATTGAATGTATTTTTTACAAAAATCTTCAGCTGATTCATTGGTTAAAAAATTACCTATTTGCAATCTATATATTATGGAGTTATTAATATTTACCTGTTCTATATAATAATTTTTGTCATTAATCAATGAACTATATTTGCTTTTTATGTCATTCCAATATTCTATTAGACCTTCTTTGCTTGTTAAAGCTAATATCTGAACTTTTATTCCTGGCTTTATATCCTTATTGTTTTTTAAGTTTTCTATTAATGCATTATTTCCTAATTGTTTTAGGTCATTTATGTTTGTAGTTGACTCTTTTTTGTCGTTGTTTATAGTTATATTTGAACTAATTTTTTTCTCTTCATTGGTATCATTATTTTTTACAATAATTTCATTTTCTTGACTCATTTCATTTATTTTTTGCTCTAATAGATATTGGTCAACTGCCATGCTATTTGTGTTGGAATCAAGATTAATGTTTTGCTCTGTGTTGTTGATTACAGGTTTTGAATTGCTATCTTCACTGTTATCTATTATATCATATACGCTGACGTCCAGGTTGTCTATAACTAAGCCGCCTTTGTCATCAGGTGATTTTTTTATATTTTTTACATCACTTTTTATTAATACAACATTTTCAACCTGTTCTGTGCTGTCGTCGTCGCTAAATGCCTTGATAATTAATATTAAGATTAATAATACTATAACTACTGCCAAAACTGACAAGACAATTTTTAATGTCTTTTTTGTGCCATATTTATCTTTTATGTTCTGTAGTTTAAATCCAAAATCTTCCATTGTTAAAACCAATTGACAATACTGAAATAAATATAATATTGAGATTATTAATATTCAATATTTTTTTATTTTATATGTATTTTTTTCTTGAAATAACTAAAAAACAAAATAGAATTTTCTTGTTAATTAAAGAACAATAGATTATATGAAAGATAGAATGTTTTTTAAAGACGAAGGAAGTTCAAAATCAAAATATATTGTTTTAATTATTATATTTATTGCTGCAATATTTCTTTTGTCTGGAGAAACTTTTAAGAACTTGTTTTATAAATATAAAAAAGGTGATAATTCAATTGCTGATAATTTAAAAATTGAAAACAAACAAAAAGAGGTAAAAAAAATGACTGAAAAAAAGATTGAAGAAAAAAAAGATCTTAGCAATATGCCATCTTGGAATTTAACAGATCTATATTCTTCTGCAAATGATGAAAATATCAATCTTGATTTAAAAAAACTCAAAGATATGGTTAATAATTTTCAAAAATATAAGGGTAAAGTCAGATATATGAATGGCAAACAACTTTATGATGCCATTATAGATTATGAAAATATTGAGGAGCTAATGGCAAAGCTAGGCAGTTATTCCTACTTAAAATATTCTGAAAATGTTGGGTTGGATGAAAATGTAAAACTATATCAGAGAATTAGTGAAGAATTAACAAACCTGTCCTCCGATTTAGTATTCTTTACTCTTGAAATTAATAAAATACCAGAAAAAAGACTGCAAAATATGTATAAAGAGTCAAAATCGTTGGCTGTTTACAAGCAGGTTATTGAAGACAGCAGAGCCTTTAAAGATCATCAATTGAACGAGGACTTGGAAAAATTATTGCTAGAAAAGAGTATTAGCGGACGAACTGCTTGGTCTAGACTTTTTGATGAAACCGTTGACAATATGGAATTTGAATATAACGGCAAAAAGTATAACCAATCACAAATGCTTGAGATGATGAGCGGCAAAGATGAAAAAGTTAGAAGAGAAACTTCTAAAATATTTGGAGAAACATTGGGTAGAAACGGCAAGCTTTTTGCTTTTATAACCAATACTTTAGCTAAAGATAAAGAAATCAATGATAGATGGAGAAAGTTTAAAACTCCAATTTCTTCAAGAAATTTAAGCAATTTAATTGAGGACGATGTTGTTGAATCTCTAAGAGAAACAGTTAAAAATAACTATAAAAATACAGCCCATAGATATTATAAATGGAAAGCAAAACAATTGGGCAAAGAAAAATTGCATTATTCTGATAGAAATGCACCATTGCCTTTTGATGACGACAAAGTTTATACCTATGATGAAGCAAAGGAAATTGTGTATGACGCCTATAATAATTTCTCTCCTGAAATGGCACAGATAGCACAACAATTTTTTGATAACAATTGGATTGATGTTCCAACACGACAAGGTAAAATGGGTGGCGGCTATATGATGCCAACTACGCCTAAAGTGCACCCATACATTCTTTTAAATTATGTTGGAAAAACTAGAGATGTTATGACATTAGCCCATGAACTTGGACACGGCATACATCAAACTTTAGCGGACAAGAATGGATATTTAATGTCTCAAACACCTCTAACACTTGCAGAAACAGCATCTGTTTTTGGCGAACAATTAACGTTTAGAAAATTGTTGAATCAAGAAACTGATGTTCAAAAAAGAAAAGCTATTTTAGCTAACAAGATTGAAGATATGATAAACACTGTTGTTAGACAAATAGCGTTTTTAGAATTTGAAACAAGAGTCCACGAAGAAAGAAAAAATGGTGAAATTTCTCTTGATAGACTAAATCAAATATGGCTTGATGTTCAAAAGGAAAGCTTGGGTGAAGACAACTTTATTTTTGATGAAGAATATAAATACTATTGGATGTATATTCCTCATTTTATCCACAGTCCTTTCTATGTTTATTCCTATGCATTTGGTGATTGTTTAGTAAATTCGTTATATGGAATTTATCAGCAGAATCCTGACGGTTTCCAAGAAAAATATATTACTCTTTTAAGTGCCGGCAGCACAAAGAGATATGATGAATTACTAAAGCCATTTGGCTTAAACCCTAAGGATCCGAACTTCTGGCAGCAGGGACTCAATGTTCTAAGTGGATTAATTGACGAACTGGAACAATTGCAGTAATATAATGCGTCCAATATGGACGCTTTATTTATATTAAAAAGCATCAATAAAAAATATTTTTTATTGAATTATAATTTTACTCATGTTAGACATATAAAGAATAATAATTTAAACTGTATAATGAAAACATTTTATATTACTACGCCGATTTATTATGTAAACTCAGATCCGCATGTTGGAAGTGCCTACACCACATTATTTGCAGATTTAATGGCAAAATTTTATAGACTTGACGGTTATGATACAAAATTTTTAACTGGCACAGATGAACATGGACAAAAGATAGAACAATCAGCAAAAAAATTAAATCAAGATCCACAAAGATTTGTTGATACAATATCTCAAAAGTTTAGAGACTTAGTAAAGCTTATGGAGTATACCCCGAACTATTTTAGCAATATACAGGACAATTTTATAAGAACAACGATGAGCTGCCACGTTCTATTTATACAGAATGTTTGGAGACAAATGGTTAAAAACGGCTGGCTATATGAGGGAACCTATAAGGGATGGTATTGCGTCAGTGATGAGGCTTACTATGGTGAAGATGAATTAACAATGTGCGAAGACGGCAAGTTAAAAACCGCTTTAGGAAAGGAAGTTGAATGGAAAGAAGAAAAAACCTATTTCTTTAAGCTTAGCGAGCTTCAAAATACTCTGCTAAAAGTTTATGAGAAATTCCCTAATTTAATCAAACCATTTGGCAAAAAAACAGAAGTTGTATCATTTGTCAGCGGACTATCAATGAAGGATTATGAGGCAGGAGAAGAGCCTAAAAAGGACTATTTGAAGGATTTATCCGTTTCAAGAAATACTTTTGAATGGGGCATTAAAATACCTTGCGATATAAATGGTAATGAATTGCTTGATGAATATGGCAATTGGAAACCGGAAGTTCCGCAGGACGAAAGGCACGTAATATATGTATGGTTTGACGCTTTATTCAACTATTTAACCGCAATTGGATGCGGAGTTAATGATGACTATAAGAAATATTGGCTAGACAATTCAAATAAAATTCACTTAATTGGAAAAGATATTTTAAGACCGCATGCAGTATATTGGCCGGCATTTCTAATAGCCTACAACTATAGTCTAGACGAAATCAAAAATATGAAAGAAATTGACGATAATTTCAAAAATATATTGCCTACAACAATTTTTGCCCATGGATGGTTGACAAACGAAGGACAGAAAATTTCTAAATCTTTAGGCAATGCAATCGTTCCATATGCGGAATTAGAATGGCTAAAAAACGGCTATGGAATTGATATTGATCTTGCCCGCGATTATTTAAAATACTATTTAATTACAACAACTCCTTTTGGAAATGACGGCGATTATTCAAGAACGAGATTGGTTGAAAAAATAAACGGGGATTTATCAAATAAAGTTGGAAATTTAATGAAAAGAACAATGGATATGATATACAAGAATTGCAATGGCAAAATTCCAACAGTTGACAAGTTTGACATACTTTTTGCAGACAACATTTCTACATATGAAAACTTTATGTCGTCTTTTGATTTTGATGGATACATTGACTCTGTCATGAGGATTGCTGAAAATGCCAATAAGTATTTAGATGACAACGCTCCATGGAAATTATTCAAAGAAGGAAAAACTGAACAAATGGAAAGTATATTGTATTCAATAGAAAAAACAATAATGAAAATTGCAATACTATTGCAGCCAATTGTTCCATATATTTCAAAAAAAATTCTAAAAGAATTAGGATTAGAATTTGACGATTTTATAATGTTTGACAGGTTGAATGAAAACTTGACGCAGGGTAAAGAAATTCAACAGCCAACAATTATAATACCGCGACTGCAAAGCAGATAATTTTTAATTGTTAGTATTTAAAAATAGTCCACCAGCCTATCTGGTGGTTCTTTGTTTTATCTTGGCAATAGTTGTTTTTAACCATTCATTGTATTCGTGGATTACACTCGCACGCAAGTCCTCAAATACAAATAAGTAAACTTCTTTTTATTTTTTGACGTTTATGGTTTATTATTTTTTCATCAAATTTCAGTATCTGCAAGTGTAAAGCGTTAGTAAAATCATACTTGCTTGAATTTGCTAGCTTGATCGTCCCATGAAGCACGACTGGAGTTAACTGATGACTTAAACATATATCACTGATATGTTCGTTTTTATTTGTCAGAAGTTTGCAATAGCAAAGCGAAGGACTACGCTACACTGTTTAATTAAACGGAATTACATTGTTTATGAATACAAAAATATTCCATCATTTTGTTGATGGAATATCTTAATTTTATATTTTTTAAAATTTTATTTTTTCTTAGTTTTTTTTGTATCAGCTTCTGCTAATTCAGAACTGATATCCGCCGTTCCTTCACTTTCGCTTGCAAACTCTTCTAATACTTGGTCGTCATTTGCGTTCAAAGGATCGCAGAAATTAAGTCTTATTTTAGTTTCAATTTCTTTTAACATATCAGGATTATTTTTTAAATATTCTCTAACATTTTCTTTACCCTGAGCGATTCTCTGACTATTATATGAATACCAAGAACCAGATTTTTCAATAATATTCATATCAACACCCAAGTCAATAATTTCGCCAATTTTTGAAATACCTTCACCATAAAGAATTTCAAATTTTGCACTTCTGAAAGGAGGAGCGACTTTATTTTTAACAACCTTAACTGTTGTTTCGTTTCCAACTGCTTCTTCTTTATCTTTAATCTGTGCAACTCTCCTTACATCAAGTCTAACAGAAGCATAGAATTTTAAAGCATTACCTCCAGTTGTTGTTTCTGGATTGCCAAACATAACACCAATTTTCATTCTTATCTGATTTATAAAGAAAACTGTGCAGTTTGTTTTTGAAACAGAACCAGTTAATTTTCTTAATGCTTTACTCATTAATCTAGCTTGCAGACCCATTTGATTATCTTCCATGGCACCTTCAAGTTCGGCTTTAGGAACTAATGCTGCAACTGAGTCAATTACTATTACATCAACAGCACCAGATCTAACTAAAGTATCAGCAATTTCCAAAGCTTCTTCACCACTGCTTGGTTGTGAAATAATTAATTCTTCCAAATTAATGCCCAAATTCTTGGCGTAAATAGGATCAAAAGCATGTTCAGCATCAATAAAAGCACATGTTAAATCCTGTTTCTGAGCTTCAGCTATAGCATGCAATGTCAATGTAGTTTTACCAGAACTTTCTGGACCATAAATTTCAATGATTCTTCCACGTGGATAACCACCAACACCTAATGCCGCATCTAGAGTCAAGGAGCCCGAAGGTATTACTTTAATGTTTTCAACAGGCTTTTGTCCGAACTTCATCGCTGAACCCTTACCAAACTGCTTATCAATTTGCTGTAATGCTATTTCAAGTGCTTTTTGTTTTTCTGGTGATACTGCCATTATAATTTACTCCTTATATTTTATTAAGCCTTTTTTTGAGTATAGTTTCTTCTATAATTAGTTCTTCTGTTTGTTTGAGAAGAATTTTTGTTTGAATTTCTAATTATAGCACTTAATTTATCTTTTTTATATTGCAATAAAATAAGAACAATTAATAATCCAAACATTGCAGCCATTAAATAAGCTATTGCAAAATTACCATTTTTTGCGAGATCAAAAATCATGTAGATAACATAAATTAAAAAACAGGCACCAAATAATTGTCCCAATCTAAAGTGCAAAAGATATCTATCCTGCAATTTATGTCTATGTATTTGTTCTTTTTTAATTATTTCAACTAAATCTTTTGATAAACCCTTTGATATACTTTCGTATCTCTCTAATAGTTCTGGAGGAGGTAAAAGTATTTCTTTTTTATCTTGTGTAATATTATTCATTATAATCCTTTTATTTTTTATTGTTTCTTAATTATTTTTCTAATATCAGTTCCAACAGTTTTCCAATCATTCCTATATGCATCTTCTGGAAAATATTTTATATCTTTATCAGATAAACAAACAAATGGAAAACATGTTATAAAACCAGATAAAAATCTTCTAAACATTATTTTCTAATATAAATAAACCTTAACACATGATATACGATAACTTTTAAATTGCAAGAGAATTTTAATATTTTAATATATTTATAGTAGTTAAGTAAGGTTTTTCTAATTACTTTTATTAAACCAACTTCTAAATTTTAAATTAGCTATTGTAAACAAAAAGATTCCCAATAAAAACATATATAACAGTGGCTTCCAAACTTCATTTAATGTTGCACCCTTAAAAACTATAGGTATTGAAAAATCTATAAAAAGTTTTAAAGGAGATAAAAACATTAGTCTTTGAATAAATGGAGACATAGATTCCATTGGCACATAAGTTCCAGACAAAAAATTAAGCGGAACCATAAACATCATTGTTAATAGTGCTAATTGTGCTACATTTGATGTAAAAGTAGCCAAAACTATACCAAGAGATGTTATACTAAATTGAAAAATCATAAAACCAAAAAAGAATAAAAATGTTGACCCTAACACTTTTACTTTAAAATATCCCTCAACTATTAAAAATAAAGCCAACATTGCAAAACATAAAACAATAACAGCGTTTGACCATATTTTAGAAAACATAATCTCCGATGGTCTTATAGGCATTACAAGCAAATGTTCAATCGTTCCTCTTTCTTTTTCCCTAACTAAAGCAACAGCCGGCAGCAACATTGAAAGCATTGTTCCCTTCATTATTATTTGAGATATTGACATATACCAGCTTGATATGCCATTAGGATTATATTTTATTCTAATAACTTGTTCAAAATCAGTAAAATGTGTTGATGTCTCAATATTCTCAAGATATTGATTTATTTCATCATTTATTATAGTTTTTATATAATTTGATCCATTATAGGCTTGACTAACTGCCGTTGCATCAATATTTAATTGTATTTCCGATGGCTTTCCAGACAATAAATTTGCCTCAAAATGTTCGGGTATCACTATAACAAAAATATATTTTCCATTATCCAGATCATCATCAATTTCATCAAATGTAATAATATCGGGAGTTTGAAAATATGGTTTTCTTAATGCTGAAATTATATTTCTAGACAATACAGAACCATCCTCATTAACAACAGCAACTGCCGCATTATTAACATCCGTTTTTGATGAATTTGACGCTGATATTATATTCAATGTAAATGCCCATATAATAAATACAACAAATACTTTATCACTAAAAAAACTTTTAATTTCCTTAAAACCCAATACAGTAGAATGCTTTATAAATAACCTAACGCCTTGAAAAAATTTTTTTGTTTTATCTGAATTATAGGACATATATTAAACAACGTTTATTAAAAGTAATATTTATAACACTATATATTTATATAACTATGTATATTAAAGTCAAGATAATATTATAAATACAAGTATCAGTCCACATCTTAACTTAATAGAAAATATAAAAAGTATAATATTACAGCTTGTTTTTTTACTTATACAATACTATATAATTTAACAGACAATATTGAAAAGCATTATGGAAATAAAAATTATAGAAAAAGGAAAAATACCAGTAATTGGAAAAATGGGGCAGGGTGCCGTTGGAAACAGCTTTGAATGGATACAAGAATTATGGGACGAAGCCAATGAACATTTTAACGAAATAGGCAGTTTAGCTAAAGTCAACAATGATGGGAGCTTCGCAGGCTTTTGGGGAGCCATGTCAAATACCGATGAAACATTTTTACCATGGGATTGGCAAGGCAAATATTTAGCCAGCTGTGAAGTTAAAGAGGACGCAGAAGCACCGGATGGTTGGACCAAATGGATCATACCATCTTTCAGATATATAGTAGCAAAATGCAATCACGAAACCTATGGCGATGTTTTAAATTATATATCCAATGATTATATGAAAAAACACAAATATAATCTAGTTGGTGCAATACAAGAATATTACGACCCTAAAAGCTTGGATGGAAGTTTTTATTTATATTTTCCAATAGAGGCCCTATAAATCTACATATCAAACCCACAACGTAAATATTTATAGCATATTAATAGTTTATAAATTTTTATAATTGCTATATATATTTTCATAGTCTACCACAACATGTGAATGATTTCTAATATCACCAGCCATGTAAGCAGATCTCCATCCATCGCTTCGCCATGAAAGCACCTACACTCTATCACTATGTGAAGAAGATACTATCTACTCCCATGTGAAGGGAGGGTAGGGGGTCATCTCTCGGTTCCACCCCCACTGTGAAGGTCCCCTCAATCCACCCCCCCTGTGAAGGGGGGTAAGGGGGGTTCCTTTCTCAGTCCCCCCCTGTGAAGGGGGGTAAGGGGGGTTCAAAAAACTGTCTTTATATATTCAACACTGCTAATAGATTAATAAGAATATTATATATATAATATATACATTAATAAGAATAAATAGATAAGAAAAAAATGAATATATAAAAAACTAAATAAATAAGAAAAAAAATAAATAAATAAGGAATATAGAAAAAAAATATAAAATATATATAATAACTTAATATTATATATGTAATAGTAAAATAATAATAGTAATAATAATAGTAATAATAATAATAAAAAATACTTTTATTTATATATATAAGATTACCAATTATTAATTTCTTAAATTATTTATTACTTTATTATTTATCTTTTTTATTTTTAATTTTTTAATTTATTTTT
>CALXSB010000009.1 GCA_944391005.1 uncultured Rickettsiales bacterium
AGGCAACCAATATACTGAGCATGTTTCCGAAGTTTGAACTTGTTGCCATTTTTATATATTTTACGATGTTTCCAAAAATTTTTCTTCCTTCAATTACGCCGTTTGTTAAAACTTTTAGATCCTTTTCCAATAGAATGATATCAGCACTTTCTTTTGCGATGTCAACCGCTGTGTCAACAGATATGGCGACATCAGATTTTTTCATGGCCGGTGCATCGTTTATGCCATCACCCATAAAGCCGACTACATGTCCTTTTTCTCTTAAAAGACTGACAACTTTTGCCTTTTGTTCCGGTGTTAGTTGTGCAAATACGTCATAATTTTCAACTGATTTTTGCAGCTTATCGTCTGTCATATATTGAATTTCTGCACCGGTTAAAACTTCGCAATCACCAATGCCCACCTGTTTGCATATATATTTTGAAACCAAATCGTTATCGCCTGTTAAAACTTTAACCTTAACTCCATAGTCTCTAAGCTGTTGAATTGCTAGTTTTGCGCTTTCCTTAGGAGGATCCAAGAAAGCAACATAGCCAATAAATACCATGTCATTTTCATCCTCAATGGAAAATGAAGTTTGATTTTTATCAAAATAAGTCTTATGGGCTACACCTAATACTCTCATGCCTTGATTATTAAGCTCTGCCATCTTTTTTAATACTTCGTCCTTTAGTTCATTTGATAATGGCTCAACGTTTCCTTTATATTCTACGAATCCACAAACATTAAGCATTGATTCTACTGCACCCTTTGTGATTAATTGAGTTTTTCCATTAAAGTCCTGCAAAATTACAGACATTCTCTTTCTTTCAAAATCAAAAGGCATCTCATCAATTAAATGATATTTTTTTACAGCTTCTCTTAGACATGTTTCCATTGACTTTATATCACAGGTATGTTCGTTCATGTGGTTTAGAATAGCTTTGTCAAGTATATTTTTTAATCCCGTTTGATAATAGCTATTTAAATAGGCGTGTTTAAAAACCCTGTCATCCTCTTCTCCATGAACATTTAAATGATATTCCAACTCAATTCTATCTTCTGTCAATGTCCCCGTTTTGTCTGTGCACAAAATATCCATAGCGCCAAAGTTTTGAATGGAACTCAAGTTTTTGACAATAGTCTTCTTTTTTGACATAACAACAGCACCTTTTGCTAAATTCGTTGCAACAATAACCGGCAGCATTTCAGGCGTCAAACCTATTGCAACGGATACTGCAAAAATAAACGAAGTAATCCAATCACCCTTAAAAAGTCCGTTAACTACAAATACAGTCGCCGCCATAATGGCTACAAACTTTATAAGCATAAAGCCAATTTCTTTTACGCCCTTATCAAAGCTTGTCTCAACTTTTTTATGGGATATGCTTTTTGCAAGATTTCCAAAATACGTTTGTTCACCTATTGAAATAACTACACCTATGCCGCTTCCGCTAACAACATTAGTTCCCATAAAACATAAATTATTTAATTCCAATGGAGATACATGCTCCTGCATTTCTTTATTATCTTCTTTTTTCAAAAAACAGACATTTTCATTATATTTTTCAACAGGTGCAGATTCACCAGTTAAAGAAGATTGAGAAATAAATAGATCCTTAGCCTGCAAAATTCTTAAATCAGCAGGTATGATAGAGCCGGCGGATAAAATTACAATATCCCCGGGAACAACCTCATTCAATGGAATTTCAACTCTTTTATTGTTTCTTAAAACCGTAGTTGTAGTTTGAATCATGGCCTTTAATTTTTCAGTAGCCTTATCAGATTTTGTATCCTGTATAAAATCCAAAATGCCACTCAAAAATACCATAACAGCTATAACCACTACAGATGTTAAATCTTTTTCTCCATCCGACGCAAAATAATAATCTGTAAAAAATGAAATAGCTATTATAATGAACAGAACTATTGTAAATGGTGTTATAAAAGAATGGTATAATCTTGTATACCAAGTATTTTTTTCTTTATTTTCAATTTCATTATAGCCATATCTTTCATGACAATACTCAACATCTTCATCATCCAAACCCGTATCAAAATCAGTCTTTAGTTTTCTTAAAACCTCCGCAAAATTCAACCTTGAAAAATTAACCAATCTTTCTTTAAAATCAATGGGTTGTTTAATAATCTTCTTATCTTTCATAATATTAACCGTTATAATTAAAATACAAAATTCTATTCACGCCGCCTAAATCTTTATACATCTTTTTCAAAATAAATCCTTCATTTTTAAAGATTGTTTCTATATCATTTTCCTGATTTTTTCCAATCTCTAGAAAAATTTTTGTATCACTATTAATATTTTTTTTCAAGTTTTTTGATAGATATTTATAGCATTTTAGTCCGTCAGCACCGCCGCTTAAGGCAAGCATTGGGTTAAAATCTTTTACTTCAGGTTCAAGTGTTTTTATTTCATCATCAGATATATATGGAGGGTTTGAAACTATCAAATCAAACTTTTCATTTATATTGTCATTCCAATTATTTTTCAAAAATTTAACATTTTTTACACCCAATCTGTCCGCATTCAATTTTGCTACATTTAAAGCTTCATCAGATATGTCAACAGCAAGTCCGGCAGCGTTTTTATACAACTTTAATAAAGTTAAAATTAGGCAACCGGACCCAGTTCCCAAATCCAATATTTTTAGGTCTCTATTTAAATCTTTAAAATTCTCAATAACCGCTTCAATTAAAATTTCACTGTCGCTTCTAGGAGTCAGCACATTTTCATTCACAAAAAAATCAAAATCCCAAAATGATTTATTTTCCACTATATTTGCTATTGGCTCCCTTCTAAGTCTTCTATTCAACAGCAGATTGAAATTTTGTAAAAAATCGTCAGAAATATCCCTATCAAAATACAGTATTAAATCTTTTGAATCTATATTTAACAAGTAGGATAAAAGAATTTTGACATCAAGCTTTGATGTCAAAATATCTTTTTTTTCTAACTCTTTTACAGAATTATTAAACAGTTCTAAAATTTTCATTATTTAATTTGAAGATAACAAATTTTGAATAATATTAATTAAACTTTCTCCATTTACTATATAATCTTGAGTGCCTTTAGTTCTTTTAATATCTAGAACACCAATATTATCAGTTGTTTCAGGATTCTTTTTTATTAAATTATTCAATATATCAAACATTTGATTTGCTATTTTTATATATTCTTCTCTTTCTTCCGGTTGAATTCCAGAAAATTCAATGTTTAAAGCTTCTTCTACATTTTTTCTATAAATTTCCATTAGTTTAATATAGTTTGTCAATGTAAATTTAATTTCACCAAATGAATATGGATCAGTTATATCTCTAAATATTTCACCAGATGCTGAAAAAACATTATCACCACCCTTAAACTCAAATGTATTAATTTTTACTACGGAACTTTCAACTTCATTATTGTTTGAGGCTATTGAAGATGAAAAATCAAAATCTAAACTATAGGCAGTTGGAGTTTCTGTTTCTGATATTTGATTTTCAGTTTTTATAATTGATAAATTTTTCATATTCTGCAAACTGCCAACTATTGAATAATCTATCTTATTAGCATTTGTTAAAGATTCAACGTTTATCTCGCTTTTATCTGCAGTATATAAAGTTTCATTATTATCATTTACAACTCTATAGCCGTAATCTATATACTTTAAATTTTTTAATGAGCCATTTGAATAAAAACCAATATTAATAACAGGAACTTCATTAAAAAGCAATGAATATGAAGTATTATCTGGAACAGTAATAACAGAGACGTCTTTTAATTTAACATCTAAATTACTACTTAAAATAAAGCTTGAAATCTCTGTTTCTTTTATATTAACTTGGTTTTGTGTCGCCAATATAATATCACTACTTGAAACGGTAAGATTATTTATCGTAATAGTTTTTGAAAAAGGAAAACCTGATACTTCTATTGAATCATATTGATAATCTTTCATATAGTCGGTTATTATATTTTTCATTTTTATTGCAACACTTCTCCAGAAAAAATAATAGCCAAATATTATAATAACAAAAATTATAAAGACACTTAAAAACGGTTTTAAATTTTTTGTATCAATTTTACTAAACTTTTCTCCTGATTCCGTATTTAAATCTTTATTATTTTCTGCCTTAGATTCTACTTTATTTTCTTCCATACAAAACCTCTATTTTTATTAATTAATTATTGATTTTTATAAAAAAATGCTTTATAAATAATCCTGATAGAATATTAAACTTATTAATTAAAATATCAATATAAAAATGAAAAAAATATTTTTTATATCATTATGTGCATTTTTTATTTTAAACGGATTTATTGTATCCGATGAAAATGATGACTTCGTAAATCAATTTTTTAAAGAACTTGATATAAATAAAGATGGAATTATAGACAAAAAAGATATTCAAAAATATTCCAAAAGAGAATTTGAACTAATGGACACAGATAAAAACGGCACAGTTTCTCAAATAGAATTTTTTATATTTGTTTGTAAAAAAAGCTGCACAGAAAGCATTTGCAATTGCGATCCTAATTCTGACTTTTCTTACTTACAGGAATACTACGACAAAGTGGATTCAAATATGGACGGCGAAATAACCTATCAGGAGAAGTTAGATTCCGACGCAGAAGATTTTTATAATTTTGACGCCAACCACAACGGCAAAATAACAAGAGACGAAGTAGAGGCAAAGTTATATTAATATGAACAAGAAAAAAATTACAGAAATTTTCAAAATTCTTGAAGAAAAATACACAAGAAACGAAATAATAGAATTAAAATACAACAACAACTATACCCTATTAATTGCCGTTCTACTATCAGCACAAGCAACAGATAAAGGCGTAAACAAAGCCACAGAAGAATTATTTAAAATTGCCGACAGCCCAGAAAAAATGTTAAAATTAGGCGAAGAAAAACTTAAAGAACACATAAAAAGCATAAATTACTTCAACAACAAAGCTAAAAACATAATAAAATTATCTCAAATATTAGTTGACAAATTTAACTCGCAAGTTCCAGACAACAGAGAAAGTTTAGAAAGCTTACCCGGCATAGGCAGAAAAACCACAAACGTTATTCTCAACATAGCTTTCAACCAAACATCAATAGCCGTAGACACCCACGTATTCAGAGTATCAAACAGAATTGGCCTAGTAAAAACAGACAACGTATTAGACACAGAAGAAGAACTATGGAAAATTATTCCCGACAATTATAAAAAATTCGTCAACCATTGGCTTGTTCTATTAGGCAGATATACATGCAAAGCAAAAAAACCAAATTGCGAAGAATGCCCGTTAAAAAATTTATGCGAAAAACATATTAAATAACATATAAATATATTTTACATTCGCACATACATCAAGCCACCAACAGCTTTAGTCTCATAATAAAAAGACCGCAATAGATATTCTTCCCTACAAATCCATTCATTATTTTCTTCATTAAACTAGTCAATACTTATCCCATTTATCTAGCACATATCATCACCACAAACTCTAACATAACCCATATATAAAAGTTTTATAATTTTCTTCTGTCAATTGAATTAACAAACCAAGTCCCAACAATATCATAAAAACACACAACTCCAATTGAAGTCATAGCAAAAGATCCGTTGTAATGGAAGCGACATTTATATCCATGCGAATGGACATTAGTATTCCACAGTTGTAAATGTGGTTTTTTCCCTCCACTAAAATACGAACGCCACCAACAACATTCTTTTATGAGAGGACTTTCCCCATCTCAATCCTCCTGTGAAGGAACAACCAAGAAATCAATCCCTGTCAAATAGTCCTAATCTCGCACCCCTGTGAATGTGTCCACCTCAATCTTCACTCACCTGTCAAGAGCCTCCAAACTCGCGTCCACCTGTGATGGGTCTCTCTAAACTTCCGTGAAGAGTCCATCTCAGCCCCCCCTGTCAAGGGGGGATATGGGACCTCTCCCAGATCCCCCTGTGAAGATGCCCCATATCCACCCACATGTGAAGTGGTCCCGTCTCTCTGCCCCACTGTGAAGAATATCTCACA
>CALXSB010000010.1 GCA_944391005.1 uncultured Rickettsiales bacterium
ATAAGCATATTAGAAACTCTTTCCTGAATCTCTCTTGACGCCTTGTTTGTAAATGTTACAGCAAGAATTTCAGAAGGATAAGCCTGCCCCGTATCAAGCAGGTACGCTATTTTTGATGTCAAAACTCTCGTCTTGCCCGTTCCAGCACCAGCCAGCACAAGCAGCGGTCCGTTATTGTATAACACCGCTTCCTTTTGTTCCTCATTTAAACCATCTAAAATATCAGACATCAAAAAACTCCTTAACTACCCAATAATATACAATAAAATACTAAAATCAAGGGTTTTTATAAAATAAACTGGCACATAAAAAAAATAGACAAAAGCTTGTCTATTTTTAAAATATAACAGTTAATTTATTATTGCCTTCCAAGAGTTTGACTATCTTGTTTCCTTTTAGAAAGTTGAACTGCATTTGAAGCATCTTGTATATTACTATTTGTTTTTCCAAGTGGTTTATCTTTTGTCTCTTTGGAAAAGCTATTATAGCATTCAATTTTTTGCATTATATCGTTTTCATGTTTTACAAGTTCTTTTGCAAACTCATTCTTTTTGCTAATATCAATAGTTCCTTTTAATTCAGGAATAGTATTAACAATTGTATTTGTATAGTCTACAATATCTTGTGCAACTTTTTCTTTATCAGCTTCAGTTTTTGCAGCGTGCAATTTATTAATCTGATTCATAAAAGTTGTATCTACAAGAGAATTAGCAATGTTATTATTCTCATGAGATAAAATATCAGTTATTTTATTTTGAATATTATTACCACCAAAAGATGATACTAATGTTGAAAATACAGGAAGTTCTTTTAATATATTAGGTTCCTTTTCTGATAAATTTTTATAATATTGAGCAAGTTTATTATTTTTTAAAATTTCATTAGCAAAAGCTTTTTCATTAACTACTTCTTTCAGAACTTCACTGCCTTTAACATCTTTAAATATGCCCCTGTCTACACCCTCTTTAGCTGAAACAAGTTTGTCTTGCGGATTAGAATCTTTGTCCGCAACAAAAACTTTTCTTTTTCCTTTTTTATAAAATGGTATAAGCAACATACTTGATAATTGAATAGGGGTAAATAAGAATGCAAAACCACCACCTAGAGGTCCTAATAAAACACAACTGCAAATTAGTAGACCCCATAATAATGCATGTCCGTCCCTTTCTTCATAATGCCCATTATTCTCTTGTTTATCTTGATCTTTACTTAATTGGTTATCTTTATTATTTTGTGCAATTCTTACATCATCTAAAACAGCCTGATTTTCTGGATTTTCCTCTATATTTACACCATCTAATACAGCATTGTTTAAATCATTTTGTAAATCATCTTCCTGTTTTACATCAATATTTTGCACTTGAACATCTTTTGCATTATTTTCTTGTGATTTTATTTGTTTTTTAACAACTTGTTCAATTTTTTGTATATCAACTTTATTCAAATCATTCTCATCAGTTTGTTCTAGGTCTTGACGTTTAATAACACTTAAATTTTGTATTATGCTTGATATTCCAACATTTTCTTGTTCTGGCACTTGACTATTATTTATATCGCTCATAGTATATATTTTATAAATTGCACTAATTATAGTATAGTTATATTTTTTATAAAAGTCAATATAATATTGATATTTTATAGTCTGCAATAATAATAAAACAATTGCAATTTAATGAAATATATCTATAATTAAATCTATTGTTTTCTTAGGTGCCGTATGATAAATAGTATAAAATTTAATAAGAATCTGTCAAAATATAATTCAAATGCTATTCTACAGAAAAATATAGCAAAAGAATTAATAAAAATAATTTTATCAAATGTTGGAAAAAATTTTGATAAAATTTTTGAAATTGGGTGCGGCAGCGGATTTTTGACGAAAAATATATACGACAATTTAAGCTATAAAAATCTTATATTGAATGATATTGTTGAAAACTCTAGAATTTACACGGATAATTTTAGCAAAAACTTTATTTTAGGCAATATAGAAAATATAAAATTTCCAATGGATATTAATTTGGTAATATCAAGTTCGGTTTTTCAATGGCTAAACGATTTTAATAGTTTTGCAGAAAAAGTTTGCAACGGCTTAGCTGCTGGTGGCATATTTGCTTTTTCAATGTTTATTAATAACAACTTTAGAGAAATAAATAGTTTTTTCAATATCTCCTTAAATTATTTAAAGAATAAAACAATTTTAAATATATTGCGAAAAAATTTTGATATATTATATTGTTCCGAAAAAGAAATCATCCTTGATTTTAAAAATCCAATTGAAGTATTACAACATATCAAAAATACAGGCATTAATGTTATCAATAAAGAAAAATTGACAAAATCTAAAATATGTGGTTTTATTAATGGTAATATTTCAAATTTAACATATGATTATAACTTTATAATAGCGAGGAAAAAATGAATTATTCAGAGTTTGATAGAAAGTATATATGGCATCCCTTTACTCAAGAAGCAACAGCACCATTAAACATAAATATTGTAAAAGGTAAGGACGCCTATTTATGGGATGAAAATGGCAAAAAATATATTGATTTAGTATCATCCTGGTGGACAAATTGCCATGGCCATTGCAATGAAAAAATTGCGGAAGCAATACACAAACAAGCATTGGAACTAGAGCATTTAATATTTGCCAATTTAACCCATAAGCCAGCCTGCGAATTGGTTAAAAAACTGCAGAATTTTATAAATCCAAAATTGTGCAAATACTTTTTTTCTGACAATGGATCAACTGCTATTGAAATAGCTTTAAAAATGACATATCAGTATTGGCAAAACATAGGGGATAATGATAGAACTCTATTTATAACAATGGAGGGAAACTATCACGGTGATACAGTCGGCACAATGTCATTAGGAAAATCATGCGGATTTTATACTCCATTTGAAAGATTATTATTTAAGGTTGAAAACATACCATTTCCAGAAACTTGGATGGACGATGAAGACGTTGAGGAAAAAGAGGAAAATTCATTGCAGTTTGCAAAAAATCTATTGGAGAAAAAACATAAAAATATATCTGCATTTTTCCTTGAATCAATAGTTCAAGGCGCAAGCGGCATGAGAATGATACGACCTGAGTTTGTAAATAAAATCTGCAGACTGTTTCAAAGCTATAATATACCTGTAATATTTGACGAAGTTATGACAGGTTTTGGACGAACTGGAACAATGTTCTCCTATGAACAAACGGAAATAATACCAGATATTATTTGTCTTTCAAAAGCCTTGACAGGCGGAGCTTTGCCAATGGCATTGACAATTACGACAGAAAAAATCTACAGTGCATTTTTTAGCAAAGATTCAAACAAAACTTTTATTCATGGACATTCCTATACTGCCAATCCTTTATGCTGTGCAAGTGCTATTGCCTCTCTTGAAATTTTTGAAACAAATGATGTTTTAGGTAAGATTAAAAAAATAAATGAAATTCACAAAGATGAATTAAATAAACTAAAAGAATATGATTTTCTTGAAAAGTTCAGAACTTGCGGTTTAATTTCTGCATTTGAAATTAAAAACAATGACGGTTATGGTTCTGATTTCAGCAATAGGCTTAAGGAAAAATTCTTTGACGCCGGCTTACTTTTAAGGCCATTGGGAAACGTTGTATACCTGTTGCCACCATACTGTATATCAGAAGAAGACTTGAGAGGAAGCTATAGAAAGATTGCGAAAATCATAAAAAACAATATAATATGACAAAAATACAATAATAAAATATAAAAATAAAAAAAATTTTATTTTTTAGTTGAACAAAATATAAAAGCATATATAATTATATCTCATGTTAATATTAAAAATTATTAAATGGAGAAAGAATTATTTGATAGAATAGAAAAAGTAAATGAAAATTTTATAGACAATGAAGAAATTGGAAAAGAAGAAATAAATAATTTTTTAAAAGATGTAGAAAATTTTGATAATTTTTTATTTAGACAAATTAAAAGTATATGTAAAGAAAAAAATCTGCACTCTTTAATTTGTAATTTAATTAAACTTGTGGATTATTTTGAAGGATTTAGTTCATTAAATACATTTAGAAAAAATAATAAGCCAGTTGCATTATGGACAAACAACGCTGATGAAGGAATGTTTGATAATAAGGATTATGCGAATATAGCAAATATTGATAGCATATCATATATGTGGGATATTATAATACTATGTTCTCATATAAACAAAATCAACAACAAAACAAACGATCTTTGGAAAAAATTTGAGAATAATAATGTTGCAATAGCTCACGTTGCAACAATAGTATTTATTAAAAGCGTTCCTTCTAAACAACTAAGGACTATAAAAGTCTTTACCTGCGGCAAAAATTGTAAAGATATAAAATTGGAAAGTGCTTTAGCTATGTATG
>CALXSB010000011.1 GCA_944391005.1 uncultured Rickettsiales bacterium
CTGCGGGATGAGGAGTCTTTAAATTTGAATAATGTAATTAAAGATGCTAATGATAATGGCGTAAAAATAATTAATAACATTGCTACTGAAATAAGTGAATTTGATGATGTTTTAAATATTGCAAAAAATTTTAAAAATGTATACGCAACCATTGGCGTTCATCCATCAAGTATAGTAGATAATACTAATACATATGATATTTTAAAAAAATTTTCAAAAGATGAGAAAGTAATAGGCATAGGTGAAAGCGGATTAGAATATCATTACGAACCAATTGACAAAATGCAACAAAGAAAAAATTTTGAAATTCATATAGAAGTTGCTAGAACCGAAAAACTGCCATTAGTTATACATTCTAGAGAAGCAGATAATGATATGATTGATATTCTAAAAAGCGAAATGAAAAATGGCGAGTTTAAATTTGTTCTGCATTGTTTTTCTTCCGGCAAAGAATTATGCTGGACTGGTTTAGATCTTGGCGGTTATATTTCTTTATCTGGAATAATTACTTTTAAAAATGCAAACGACCTAAGAGAGATAGTAAAAAATATTCCATTAAATAGAATCTTAATTGAAACAGACTCGCCATTTCTTGCCCCCGTTCCTTTTAGAGGAAGTGTTAATGAACCAAAATATGTTAGGAATATAGCTAATTATTTAGTGGACTTTTTAAAAATTGATTTTAATATATTAGAAGAAACAACAACTAAAAGTTTTGTTAGGTTATTCAATAAAGTAAAAATAATGCAGGAGTAAAATATGAAATTTTTAAAATATATTTTAGTATTTTTTGTTATATCAAATTATGCTTATGCAGCAAAACTTGATGATTATATCAAGATTAGCAGCAACGGAAAGACAGAATCATCACTTAATCTAAATGACGCTTTAAGTCAGGCGGCAAAATCTGCTCAGGATGAAATCATTTCAAAGCTAGAAAAAGAAATGCAAAAATTGCAAGAAAATATAAATAAAAATGTTAGCAATATAACAAATAAATTTGATACAGAAATACAAAAAGCTACAGACAGAATCAACAATAATATTATTGGAAAAGCAGAAAACTTAATTAATGACGCAACAAAACAATATGAAAGTTTAGTTGCAACAAAAGATAAGATTATTTCAACCATAGAAGACCTAATGAACAATTTGCCAACCTACTTGCTTATAATAAAAATAGTAGTTGCTGTATTGATATTAGGTTTATTCCTATTAGTATTCTTCTTTTGGAGAAGCTATAGTAAAATGAAGGCATTATCAGCTGCAATTTTAAGCACTGCTAATGGAGACGCAATAGCTAATATTAACAAAAAATTAGATGATATTGAGGAAAAAATTAATAAACTCATTTCTTCTAAAAAATAGAATTTTTATTAATAAATAGGGTAAATATAATGAAAAAGGGTCTCATCTTATTATTTATACTATCCATTTTTTCTAAAAATATTACTTATGCTGCAGAAGCGTTAAATAATATTGATGAATCAAATATAGTTAACAAAAACATTATTCATGATCAAACCAATATTCATGATCAAACTAACAATCAGAGCTTTAATCAGTTTGAAGAACTTGAAAAGCAAATAAGAGGAGACTTTAGATTATTTTTAGAAGAACTTTACACCGAAAGAGAAAGAGGTAAAAAAGAAGCAGCAGTCATAACAAAAAATATGATGGAAGTCCTTGAAAATACCTCTTCTCTAATTCAAGAAAGTAGACAAGAAATTAGAGATATGGGGCATTCAGAAAGCAGAAATTTATTGATTGCTAGTATATTTTTATGGATTTCAATAACTATTTTCATTATTATAAATTTAGTATTTGCAAACAATTTAAAAAAAGAATTATATTTTCTAAGAAATGGTCTTTTAAGAAGCGAAATTAAAGAAAATATGATAGCTTTATCAAATAATTTATCAGAACTAAATGAAAAATTAGATTCAATAAATAGGAGTTAAAATGAATATTCAACAAATGATGAAACAAGCACAACAGATGCAAAGAAAGATGCAAGAAAATCAAGCACAGTTTGAAAAAATGGAATTTGATGGGACCGCAGGAAATGGTGCTGTTTCTATAAAACTTATGGGAACTGGTTTTGTTAAATCTATAAATATAGATAAATCTGTAATAGATGCAGAAGAAAAAGATATTCTTGAAGATCTATTAGTGGTTGCATTCAATAACGCTAGAGAGAGTTTCAATAAAGCTAGCGAAGAATCAATGAACGATGCCACTGGCGGACTCAATTTAAAAAATATGAAATTACCTTTTTAATATATGACTGATATAATTTTTAAAGGACCAAATTGCAAACTAAAAGGGAGATTTTATCAGGACAGAAATCCAAATTCTCCAATAGTTGTAATTTTATATCCAGAATCTAAAACTGACGAAATACCAGAATCAATAAAATCTGTTATTTCTGTTTTGACGGAAAATAATTTTTCAGTTTTTGCTTTTAACTTTAAAAGAATTGACAATTTTATAACCGATCAAAATCAAAAAAAAGAACAAGAATTATTTGAGGTTATTTCGGTTCTAAATTGGATAAACGAAAGATATAACGAAGGGAAAATTCTCTGGTTATTTTCTTTTTTCTCCGCCTGTTGGGTTGGCTTACAGGTTGTCATGAGAAGACCAGAAATATCAGATTATATTTTATTTTCTCCACCTTCCAAAGCAAAAGAATTTAATTTTATAGTTCCATGTTCTTCAATTGGGCTTATAATATATGAATCAAACCTTCCAAATGCTGTTGAAGAAATCGTTGAAAAGCTTTTAAACAAAAGTGAATCCCACGTTGAAACTATGGCGTTTGACAATATGAATATTGAAAAAAATGAAAATATTGAACCAATGTTGACATACCTTGACGAATATATTAAAGATAGACTAAACGAAGACGCCGGGAAAATTAAAAAAATTAAAAGAGATAGAAGGCGAAGAAAAAAGAAAAAAAATATGGCCGAAGAAGAAAAAAATATTCACGTAGTGCCAATAAAAAGTTTAGATTTTGATTAATTTAACCAATTCTATAATATTTAAAATACCACTAGCTTAGCTGGTGGATTTCTTCCTCCCCTCATCTTAACTTTAGCAATAATGTAAACTCGCCCATTTGTGAAGGACCACTCCATCTCAACCACAATGTGAAGGCACGACCAACTTCACCTAAATGTGAAGGGCCTCTCTCGGTCCCACGTGAAGACAGCATCTCGGTCCTCACTGTTAAAGACTCTCTCAGATCCACCTGTAAAGCAATTCACGCTCCACCCTCTGTAAAACCACAATATCCGCCCTCCTGTGAATCTCAATATCCACCCCCCTACTAAGGACCCCTCTCCACCCCCCTGTCAAGGGCCCTTCTCCACCCCCCTGTGAAGGGGGG
>CALXSB010000012.1 GCA_944391005.1 uncultured Rickettsiales bacterium
GAGAACTAGCGTATCAGTGATGTATACTTGCATAACATCACTGATACCGAAGTTTGCCGAAGGATAGACTCATGATGCTCGGCAAGCTGGCATCCTACCAACTTCGTGCTTTAATTTTTTATGATTCTCTGCCGAAGGGTAATTCTAATTTTTAATTTTTAATCTTCAATTTCTTTGTCAACCCACCGCTGACTTCATCAACACAACAATTATAAATTGAGACAAAAGTTTATTTTTGATTATCTTGTCAACCCACATGTCAACTTTGTTGACATCCTCCCTTACAAAGGGAGGCGAACCCCCCTTACCCCCCTTGACAGGGGGGTGAAGTTGTTGTTGCCTTCACAGGGGGATCTAGAGAGTGCCTTCATAAGGAGGAAATTAGAGAAAGTCTTCACATTGGGACTGAAAGTGTGTCTTCACATAGAGGTGTAGATGAAGCACCTTTACGAAGGAAACAATTGGTCTATTGGCGGTTGGAAGCGAGAGAGAAAATACCTTGCTAAGGGAGGATGTCAATGAAGTTGACATGTTGATTTACAAGAGAATTAAAAATTAGTATTCGGTATAAAATCATAAAAAATAAAATTAAATATCTGATTTCTTAAATATTTCATAAATAAATTGAATTTTTGAATTATAAAAATTATATTGTAATTACTATAATATTTGTGATATTGCTATGAGACTTATAATAAAGCGTGATTATGATAGTTGTGCTAAATGGACTTCAAAATATATAGCTGATTCAATAAATAATTTTTCTCCAACAAAAAGTAAACCATATGTGTTGGGATTGCCTACTGGATCTACCCCGATAGGAGTTTATAAAGAATTGGTTGATATGTTTAATAGAGGTGAAGTCTCTTTTGAAAATGTGATTACATTTAATATGGATGAATATGTTGGCTTATCTCCGGATAATGAACATAGTTATCATTATTTTATGTGGGAAAATTTTTTTCAGCATATTGATATAAAGGAAGGCAATATAAATATATTAAATGGATTGGCCGATGATTTAGATCTTGAATGTAAAAATTATGAGGACAAAATTAAAAAATATGGTGGTATAAAATTGTTTTTTGGAGGGGTTGGAACTGATGGCCATATAGCTTTTAATGAGCCCTACTCTTCTTTAACTTCAAGAACTAGAGTCAATATTTTAAATATTGCAACTATAAGAGACAATTCAAGATTTTTTAATCATAATCTTAATTTAACGCCTAAAATAGCTTTAACTGTTGGTGTTGGAACTATTATGGATGCTAAAGAAGTAGTTATAATGGCTACAGGATTGTCAAAAGCTGCAGCGGTGCAGCAAGCGGTTGAGGGACCTGTAAGTCAATCATATACTATTAGTGCTCTGCAAATGCACTCTAATGCAACAATTGTATGTGATGAAGATGCTACAAATGAATTAAAGGTTAAAACTGTAAATTATTTTAAAAATATGGAAAAATAAGATAAATCATGAAGAATTTACTTTTCTTCATGATTTTGTCCTCTTTTTAAAGATAATTTTGTGTATGATTGTTATTATTATCTTTTTTGTTTATAAAATCCTTTATGCTTAATTTTTTCTCTCTTTTTGTTTGTATATGTGTATCTGGAATATCAGATTCTTTAAGAGATACTAAAATATCAACAATATAATCTTTTTCCTTTTTCTCTATGTAGTTAATATATTGTTTTTTATCATTGTATAATATGTCTAAAAAGCCTATATTATTAATTAAGTATTCCGCTTTGTTCTTTATTGGTCTCAACATTACAGGTAATGTATTATTTTTTAAAGAAATATCAAATAGATTGTCCAATTTTTCCGGATCGTCAATTTTATTTACTATGAATCTAATATTATCAATAGACATTTTGAAAAATAAATTTGTATCAAATAGTGAATATAGACACTTCATATTATTATCATAGTTCATGCTTTGTAAAGTATAGAATGTATGAAGCTCGCTTTCTTCATTGTTTTTTAAAATTTTAAATACTTCAATTTGATTTATATTATTATTATTTTCAATATATTCTTTTATACTTTTTATTGAATTATCTCCTAATAATTTATAATCCAAATTTGTATTGTTTTTTATATAATTTTCTATATCAATTTTTATTGCATGTTGAGAGTATGAATTTACTGTATTAATAATTGATGACACAACGTCTTTATTACATTCAGAAAAATTCGCCATTTTATTAATTATATACATAATATTTTCGTTTGAAAACACTTGTCCATAATTAAAATGATCATGATTATTTTTTTCATATAAATTTACTATCAACATTTCCATGAATACACGAGAAACATTTTCTATATTTTCACATCTTTTATAAACTTTCTTTAATAAAGAATTTAAAAGTTTGTTCCATTTCCCATTAATATCAAAAGATCTATAAGAAAATAAATTTAATATTTTTTTATTTTTATAAAATATTTTAATTATATTTTCTGTCATTGTATTTTCTTCTTGAGCATTTAATAATGTAGAAATCTTATTTATACATTTTTCTTTTAATTCTTCATTATTAATATTTGTAAAAAAAAATTCATAATTTTCTTCAATTATATTAAATATTTCATTAATATCTTTAGATTTGTTTATTTCTTTTTTTATATTTTCATATGTAATACAATTATTTTCTACCATTTTTTATATAAAATTATTAAAAACACCATATTATTATACACTATAAAAATATTCATGTCAAATAATTTAATTTATTTATATACGCAAAATTTATATTTTTCATTCTATAATATAGAGGGACAAGAAATAGCTCCAATCAACTCGCTTAACAAATGATTAATTAAAATCTTTATTATAATAAGTAAGAGTAAATATAGAAATCTTAAGTGCCGCAATCTATTACAGCAAAATGATGGCAATAATAAAAATTATAACTCAATATTATAATAATAAACACTCCTAAAATACAGTAAGGATGGTTCTTTTATAATAACCACCTTATGTTCATAAGATAATAAATACGCCTCCTATTTTGTTCTATAATATAGTTAAAAAGTCCTCAAGACTATCAACTATAAAATCAGGATTTAGTGCCTTAAGTTCGTCTTTTGAGAAATATCCCCAATCAACAGCAATAGTATTAATATTGGCATTTTTACCACCATTAACATCTCCATCTGTATCACCAATAATAAAAGTATTTTTTTTATCAAAACCCAATTCATCTATTATTTCTAAAATTAAATCAGGATTTGGTTTTGGTTTTTTATTTCTCATTACAACATCATCCCTAGTTCTCATAGTTGTAAAGTATTTATCAATTCCATAATATTTAAGAACCCTATCACAAGCCCTTTTTTCTCTTGATGTGCATATAGTTAGCGTATAGCCATCGTTGTATAACTTTTCAATTATTTTATTTGCTTCTTCAAAAATTTCAGGTATATATACACCATCTGTTATTTTTTCGGTAATTTCTATAAACGCTTTATCCATTAGATATTTTTGTTTTTGTTTATCAACTCCCCATCCGAAATCATAACTATCAGGATTTGCATAATAATTACATATTAAATCAACATTTGGTGTCGGCAAAGAATTTTCTTTTGAATAATCCAACAATCCACGACGAACAATTGATTTTGTATCAGCTATTGTTCCATCAAAATCAAATATAAAAAGTTTTTCCATAATATACAAAAAAATTAAAACATTAAATAATTATACCAATTTTTTTTAAATTTTCAACATATTAAATAATTTTAATAGATTAAAATAAAAAACTAATAACTATTGATTTTTTTAAAAAACATTAATAACATTTCAGATGTTAATCAATAAAAATAAAAAATGAATTTTTTAAATAATATAAAAGAAGACATAAAAACTAAGCCTTTAAAATATCAAATATTAGCCATATTAATAATTTTATTTATTGGCCTTTTATTCACAAAACCTATAATAATAGACAATAAAAATTCATTAAAAAATCAAGACACAGAAAACGAACTAATGGTATTCATTCAAGACGGATGCTTACACTGTCTTCATGCAGAACAATTTTTAAACAGCAACAAAAATAAATTTAAAAATATACATATAACCTATTACAATTTAAAAGACAGCAGCTCTCAAGTAAAACTATTTAGAAATATTTCAAGACTACGTATTCCACAACAAGGACTTGGAACTCCGATATTTGTCATAAATGATAATTATATAATAGGTTTCGGAGAACAACAAAAAAGTAATTTAATTCAACTACTTAACGAAAAAAAAATCAAATAACATAAACCATAACAAAAACCTGTTAAAATTTGGTATATTTGGCAACTATGACTTCTCATCAACATCACTAATAAAATTATCCATAATCACAGCAATATACAATAGCTGCAACCAATACAGCCTATACTGCCTAATACTAATAATTTCAGTTCTATTAATAACAAACGACAAAAAGAAAAACATTTTTTTATCAGTATCTTTCATCGTATCTTATATAATTTTATATTATCTAAATTTATCATCATTTTTAAACGTATACATATTTTATAATTACATATGGATTATAAACATTTTAATAGGATTAACAGCCATTTATTATGGATTACACACTATTTTATTCAAAACTTCAAACACAAAAACAACAAAACAAAACGTAAGAATTGACGTTCCATTACCACTAGTATTTGCAATAGTTTTTATTGCCTTCATGCTAAGTTCAATAACAACATCATCCCCAACCACATCAACATCAAATGTAATAAACAAAATTCTTAACGACAGCTATTCACCTTTTTGCACAAACTTCATACTAACCATATATCTAGCATTTTCCATTTTAATACCAAGCATAATTTTATCAATAGTTCAAATAATAACAGAAAAAATAAACAATAAATACAAAAAATGCACAAAAAAACTTGGAAGCATTCTATTAATTTTAATTGGTATACTTTTATCTCTATATTAAATCACAACTTCATTTTCAAAAAACAAATCACCACCTATTACCCATATCAATCTTTTCCTGACACTTAACACATTTTTTAACACCCGGAACAGCCCTACGTCTAGCCTCAGGAATTTCCTCACCACAATCCTCACAATAAATCAAAGTTTTACCACTAGGTATTTGCCTTTTTGCTTTTTCTATCTTATCATCAATATAATTCAATATTTCATTTTCAACAGAATCTTCACTTGCCCATCCACTAGCCATAATATTTTTTAATTAATCAACATAATTCAATTATCCACATTTTCTTACAAAATTCAACATTTTTAAAAATTTTTATGATAAAAATTTTTCTTGACATTAAGAAATTTTGTGTTAATCTAGAAAGAGTTGGGACAATAGCTCAGTTGGTTAGAGCAGGATGCTCATAACGTCTTGGTCCAGGGTTCGAGTCCTTGTTGTCCCACCATTTTTCTTTACATTGTTTATAAGCGATTAAACATAGTGAATTAGGTATGGAGAGGTGGCTGAGTGGCCGAAAGCGGCTTCCTGCTAAGAAGTTATACTGGGATACTGGTATCATGGGTTCGAATCCCATCCTCTCCGCCATCAAAAATCAGTCAGTCATTAATGTAGTTAAGCATAAAGATTATTTTAATTTATGTAGGATGAGAACCCATGATATCATGGGTTTGAAGCACGAAGCCGATGTGATGCAAGTTCACTTGCAATCACAAACTTGCTGTTCGGCGAAGTGCGAACGAAGTTTGCGAAGCAAACGAGGACAATCCCATCCTCTCCGCCATCAATTAAACAACAATAGATAAATATATAAAAATAAAGTATTTGACTAGCTTAGGTTGGGATAAGAACCCATGATTGGGTTCGGGCCGGAACGAAGTGTAGGCAACATCGAATTTGCTT
>CALXSB010000013.1 GCA_944391005.1 uncultured Rickettsiales bacterium
AAAGAAAGAATTTCTTGACGGTGGTAAAAAGAGAAACTATTTTGAGAGTGGAGTAGAGCGTTAGTATTTTTAGAGGAAGGTGGAAAAGAATGGGTCTATTTATAGTGTGGCTTTACATATGAATGGAAAACGAGGATTGTCTTGCATCTGGGTGATATGGTGGTGCTTCTTTATAGTAGAACTTGTAGTTGTGCCATCAAGTGGAGGTGTGGGAGAAGATTGATGTGTAATACTGATAGAGTGGAGTCTTAATAGTGAGATAGAGAGCCTATTAATTTTAATAGAAGAGGATGATGAAGTCTGATATGTGGATAAAATTGATTTTTGTATATGAATTAAAATAGACGTTTATGTAATAAATTAGAAAATTTGTAGCTTAAAAAAAGAAATAATCCTTAAAAAATTTGATAAAAATCAAATTGATAATTTTTTAAGCCTATATTTTTCAATAATTCTTGCTTTTTTATTTTATGAAATTAAAAATTATATTAGGTGTTATGTAATCAACTATTAATTTAATAAAATTAGAAATAAAAATAATAATAATAATAAAATATTGGGATTTTCTTTGATTGAACTTTCTATTGTGCTTATAATAATAGGTTTGCTTGTGGCAGGTATTACAGGTGGACAATCTCTTATAGAATCTGCTAAAGCTAGGGCGGTAATGAATGAAGCTAGAGGATATATACAGGCGGTTAATACTTATTTTGTTGCCGTTGGAAGATTGCCGGGGGATCCGGATAATACGGGAACTATGGGGGATTTTGGTGATAGCACTATTTCTGAAAGTGATTATGCTACGAATATTAAGGAGTCTAATGCACCATGGTTTGATCTTAATAGAGAAGGTATAACCGATTATGATGTTGATACGGAAACATCGAGGGAGGGTAAAGAATCAAAATATATTAAAAAAGCAGTTTATGAGTTTCTTTATGCTAATGTCAACTGGGTTGATGATGAGGCATCAAATCCAGATTATCAAAAAGATTTGATGAATAAAAATATAATAGATCTGTCGTCTATATATGATGGTTATATACCATCAAAAATAGTTGCCAATATAGAGGAAAAAATGGATGATAAATCGCTAGATACGGGAAGTATTAGAGTTGGATATTGTTCTGAAAGTATTCCGAATGTTGAAGGAGATGTTAGACTTGAAAGCGGTTATGGTGATATTTCAACCTATGATGATTTAGTTGATGCTAGAAATGGTGCCTGTGATCAAATAACTTTTAAGTTGGATTTGTAATTTCTAGGCTGAATATAAAATAATTTTCGTCTGTATTTTGAAATATGGACGAAATTTTATTTTTTGTTGAGTATGATTGTTGTGATAAATTATTTTATATTTATCTTGATTTAGAAAAATTTTTATATTATTACTAAGGTATAACGGTTAACAATAAGTTTTTGAATAATGTTTGATTCTATTACGAAAAATTTTGGTGGTATAATAGATAAGTTAAGAGGAAAAAAATATATATCGGAAGAAGATTTTAATGAGGCTTTAAGGGAAATAAGACTTGCAATGCTTGAGGCTGATGTTTCTTTGCCAATAATAAAAGAGTTTGTGAAAAAAATTAAGGATAAAGTTATTGGTGAAGAAGTAATTAAGAAGGTGTCTCCTGGACAAATGATTGTAAAGATTATAAATGATGAGCTTTTGTATTTGCTGGGAAATGATACTTGTGAAGTTGATTTGGAAAGGGCTAAACCGTTATTTATATTGTTGAGTGGTTTGCAGGGTGCTGGTAAAACTACAACTGCTGCAAAACTTGCCTATAGGCTTAAAAATAAATATTCAAAAAAGGTATTTCTTGTATCATTGGATGTTTATAGACCGGCGGCACAAAAGCAATTGGAGGTTTTAGCACAAAAAGCTGGTGTTGATTCATTGGAAATACATGAGGGTGAAAAACCTTTGGAAATTGCTAAGAGAGCGTTGGATTTTATAAAAGATAAAAATTATGATGTTGTAATTTTTGATACTGCGGGAAGGTTGACTATTGATGAATCTCTAATGGTTGAGCTTGAACAGTTGGTTGAATTTATTAGACCTCATGAAAAACTATTGGTTGCGGATTCTTTAATGGGACAGGATGCGGTTAATATTGCTAATGAATTTAATGATAGAATAGGTTTGAATGGTATAATTTTAACTAGAATTGATGGCGGTGGAAGGGCAGGATGTGCTTTGAGTATGAAAATTGCGACTGGCTGTCCAATAAAATATATGTCCTATGGTGAAAAATTAGAACAGTTTGAAGAGTTTTATCCCGAAAGGATTGCTTCAAAAATTCTTGATATGGGCGATATAGTTTCTTTTGTTGAAAAAGCACAGGAAGTAGCTGACGAAGAAGAGGTTGCAAAACTTGAACAAAAAATTAAAAAGGGTGAATTTGATTTTAATGATTTTTTAAGCCAATTAAGGAATTTAAAGAAGCTTGGTGGATTAAGCAGTATGTTGAGTTTTTTGCCTGGAGCTGGAAAAATAAAAGAATTTATGCAAACAAAAGGTTTTGATGATAATCTTTTGAAAAAACAGGAATCAATAGTTTATTCAATGACAAAACTTGAAAGACAGCATCCGGAAATTTTAAATTCATCTAGAAAATTTAGAATTGCAAAGGGATCCGGAACTAATATTCAAGAAGTAAATAGTCTTTTGAAAAAGTTTAAACAAATAAAGAAAACAATTGAAACTGTTGGAAAGATGGATAAAAATCAATTAAAGGATATAATGAATGAACTTGGCAATATAAAAAATAAAGATTTTGATTTTTAATTATGGAAAAGTTAAAAAAATATAACTTTATAGAAAAAATAAAATCTCTTGATTTTGTAAATCAAGTTTGGCTTTATGGTTCAAGGGCGAGGGGTGATAATGAATTAAAATCTGATATTGATTTGGCTATCGTTTGCAATGATGACGCTACGGATGGTGATTGGAATAAAATTATAGATATAATTGAAAATAGAGATACACTGCTAATGGTTGATTATGTTAGGTTTGATAGGCTGAAAGATAACAAGTTTAAAAAAAATATTTTAAAAGACAGGGTTGTTTTATGAAAAGTTTTGAAAATTTTAAAGATTCTTTTAATGACTTGGAAAAGGGGCTGAACAAGCTTAAAGAGGTTATTGAAATAAAGTCTATTGATAGGGAAATAAAAAGAGATTCAACTATTAAAAGGTTTGAATTTAGTTATGAATTGATGTGGAAAAATCTAAAAAGAATTTTAGAAATTGAAGGTTTTAATCCTAAATCGCCAAGAGAAACGTTTGAGTTTGCCTATAAAAATGACATTATAGAAAATGAGGATATTTGGCTTAATATGCTGATGGATAGGAATATAGCTGTTCATGTTTATAATGAGGAAGAAGTTGATAAAATATATAAAAATATAGTTGAAAAATATTATTTAGAGATGCAAAAATGTTTTAATGTTTTACTAAAAAAGGTTGAGAAATATGTATAATAAATTGAAAAATATAATACCCCATAAAGTTAAAATTGACGGCATTGAGGCAAGGCTTTTAGAACAAGCTCAGGATGAAAATATTTTGCAAAATTTCCTAAAGTCAAATGAAGATTATTATTTAACAATAAGCAATTCTGGTGCTACCGATTTTGAGGCTAGACTATTATTTGAAGTTGTTCCTTCAAATAAAACTCTAAATGATAAATTTATAGTGGGATTTTTTAAGGAAAATAATTTAATCGCCATTATGGATTTAATTCAAAATTACGAATCGGATAACGAATGGACAATAGGAGAATTTATAGTTGATTTAAGCCATAGAAACAAAGGAATCGGCAAACAGATATTGGAAAATATAGAAAATCTATTATTGTCTCTAAAAGTTAATTCAATAAGACTCGCGGCAAATTATAAAAATTCTAAAGCTATAAATTTTTGGCATAAGAATGGCTATAGAGATTTTGGCAAAACTGCTGAACAAGATATTGTAATGGTTAAAAAGCTTGAGAAAAAAGAATTTAGTATACTTGATAAGTGCTTTAAAAACAATAGATTAGTTTTTATGCCTTCAAAACCTGAAGAGAGAAAAGAGGTTTATAAAAAAATTCAATCTTGGTTTGAAAAAGGCAAAAAATATACAGAATTAGAGATAAATACAATTTTGAAGAATAATATTGAAACAAGCGACCACGCAAGTCTGAGAAGAGATATGGTTGACAATGGTTATTTAAATAGGAGTGATAATGGCAAAGAATATTGGATTTAAAAAGTTATTTTTTATTATATTTCTTGTATATTCAACAAATACTCTTGCTGAAATTAACGGCGGCATAGATATTTTTACGCCGCAAAAACAAACGCCGGACGGTTTGTTTATAAATACTTTATCAAAGCCAGACGTTTTTTCTACAAGCAATGATTTAACAAGAGTTGTTGGTTCGTTTCATGTTGCTACTGGTGAATTGCTATATCTAAAGGGGACAATAACAGATGCTTTTGGCGTTCCGATAGAAGGTGCGACTGTCAGAATATGGCAAACAAACTCTTCTGGAAAATATCAATCTCTTCTAGAGGAAGATAGCGAGTATATAGATAAAAATTTTATAATGTCCGGAACCGCAAGAAGTGATAATTTAGGAAGATATGGATTTAAAACAATATTTCCTGGATTTATTGAGGGCAGGGCACCCCATATAAATGTTATAATTTCCCACAAAGATTTTGGAGAAATTCAAACGGAAGTTTATTTTGAAAACCATCCATTAAATGAAAAAGATCCGCAATACATGTCCTACACAGAGGCTGAAAAAGAAATGTTGACAGCCAAGGTTGTTAACATAGACAATATGGATCCAAAACAGGGTAAAATTGCAACATTTAATATAGTGATGGACGGCATTCACGCCTATAAGGGCTATTAATTAAAATCATAATCTATAAAAAAATTAAATTATTGACAATAATTTATTAAATTTTAAAATTATTTGAGTGATATTTAATAAGTAGTTTATTATGAAAAATTTTTTAAAACATATTTTTGTTCTTGGTATAAAAGAGTTCAAAAGCTTTTTTACAGACAAGGTTTTTGTTATATTTGTTAGATGGAGCTTTACACTTAATATTATTGTTCAAGCTAAAGCTGGAAACATGGATATAAAAAACGCATCAATAGCTGTCGTTAATGAAGACAATTCAACTCTGTCAAGAAATATAATTATGGCACTAAGGGAACCATATTTTAAAAAGCCTCAAAACATAACTTTTAGCGAGATAAATGATGCCATGGATTTTGGAAAATATACTTTTATAGTAGTTATTCCGGAGCACTTTGAAGCTGATTTACTAGCCGGAAAAACATCAGAAATACAGTTAAACATTGACGCAACCGTTATGAGCCAGGCCTATATTGGATCCGGTTATATTAAACAAATTATAAACGACGAAATAACAAACTTTTTAGAAGTATCTGACACAAGCAATAAATTTAGCACCTTTGATCAGGTAATAAGAGTAAAATACAATCCAAATATGGTTTCTGAATGGTTTATGGCCGTAGCACAAATTATGACAATGGGAACAATGTTATCAATGATGCTGCCTGCCGTTGCACTAGTTAGAGAAAAAGAATCCGGAACAATAGAACATTTACTTGTTATGCCATTAACCCCACAAGAAATCATGTTATCAAAAATATGGTCAAACACTTTAATCATTTTAACATTTGCCATAATGTCAATGTTTGTTGTGGTTAAGGGATATTTTAATGTAGAGGTTCAAGGTTCTTTAATATTATTCTTTATTGGATTTATATTATTCCAATTTAATGTAACATCGCTTGGAATTGCAGTTTCAACATTTGCCAATAATACAGCCCAATTAGCACTGCTAATAATTTTAGTTATGATGCCTATGACATTCCTATCAGGTATGTATACACCAATGGAATCAATGGCACCAATTCTTCAAAGAATAATGTTTTTATCACCATTAAAACATTGTATGGATTTTTCTTTCGCCGTTGTATTTAGAGGTGCAACATTTAATGAAATATGGCAACCAATGCTATGGATGTTAGGAATGGGAATATGTCTATTTATCCTATCATCTCTTAGATTCAATAAATGGTTTAACAGCACAGGCAGATAAACAAAAAATCAACAAATAATTTACCTTCGCATGAACCACAATTACACATTCATGTGAAGGTTCTATTTAATTAAGGAGATTTCTTTTTTACTTATCCATAAACCATAGAATAATTTATTTTAATTATTAATCTTTAATTCTTAACTCTTAATACTTAATACTTAACTCTTAATATTTAATATTTTTTATTCTTGTATCTTTTTTACTTTTTAATATTTTTTTATTTTATTTTTAATTTTTTAATTTATTTTTGATTTTATATTTTCAGTTTTTTAATTTCTTTTATCAAACCACCTGTCAACTTCGTTGACATCCTCCCTTACGAAGGGAGGCGAGCCCCTCTATCCCCACTGTCAAGGGAATTTTCACCATTCACCCCCCTGTGAAAGACTGCACCCAATTCCCCCCCCCTGTGAATGCCCCCATCTCACCCCCCTGTGAAGGGGGGATATGGAGTTCTCTGTCCATTCAACCTGTGAAGATTTCTCATCTCTACCCCCCCTGTCAAGGGGGGCAAGGGGGGTTCAAAATAAAAGTTTAATATATAATAAACGCCACGATTATATTAAGAAAATTAAATAAAATAAAAAATATTAGTATTATAATATTAATAATAAAAGAGACTTTTATTTATATATAAGATTACAATTATTAATTTTTTTTAAATTATTAATTCTTAATTCTTAATTCTTAATTTCTTTTGTCAACCCACCGTCCCTTCGGGACACCTCCCTTACGAAGGGAGGCAAAAGGCCCAAGCAAACTCTTAATCCTTTTTTAACCCACCTGTCAACTTCGTTGACATCCTCCCTTACGAAGGGAGGTGAACCCCTCTATCCCCACTGTCAAGGGAATTTTCACAATTTACCACCCTGTGAAAACACTGTCTCTACCCCATGTGAAGGGCCCATCCCATCCCCCCTGTCAAGGGACCACTCCATATCCACCCCCCTGTGAAGGGGTGGATAGGGGGGTTCAAAAAACTGTTTTTATATATTCACACTGCTAATAGATTAATAAGAATATATATATAATATATACATTGATAAGAATAAATAGATAAAAATATATAATAGTAATAATAAAAAAGACATAAGATTACAATTATTAATGTCTTAAATATATTGCAACCATAATCCACTAGCTAGGCTAGTGGTTCACAAAAGCGAAGCTTTTGCAACACTACCAGCGGAGCTTATCATTTAATATTAATAAATTATGAACAGAACTATTGGGTTAATTTAATA
>CALXSB010000014.1 GCA_944391005.1 uncultured Rickettsiales bacterium
CTGAGTATTATCAATTATTAGGTTATTGTATCGCGATTTCAAAAGTTCTATTTGCTTGTCGCATATTCCAAAATAATTGTTAAATATTATATAATCATCCTTTTTAAAATTTTTAGTTGGAAGAAAATTTTCATCTATATGATAAAAATCTACTTCACAAGATTCTTCCATTAAAATATCCCATATAAATTGACACGTATAATATGGACTTGCAATTTTTTTAATATTGTATGCCTTCAATATATATCTTAAAGCATTTCTTCCTGAATTTAATAAAATTTTACCATTCAACCATTTTGTTGGTAAATGTGCTGTTTCTAATTCAAAAAAATTGCCTATTTTATCCATATACAAATTATTTATGCATCAAGTCTATTATTTATATTAAATTTATAATTTATTATTCTTTATTGCAATCAAAAGTGCCATAACACTTGCCTGAGTTATGCCTGGTATTTTTGCAGCGGCACCAATTGTAAAGGGTTTATTTTGCATAAATTTCTCTCTAACCTCATTGGATAAACTGCCTACTGAATTATAGTCAAAATCCTGAGGTATTCTTAAATTTTCTTCCCTTTTAAATACTTCAATATCTCTCAGCTCTCGTTCAATGTAAGGCTTATATAATGCTTCAATTGCAATCTGCTCTTGAATATCCTTTTTTATATCATTTATTTGCGGCCATACATCTATTAGTTGTTCAATAGTGATATTAGGAAAGCTTAACAACTCAAAAGCTGTTCGTTTTACGCCATCCTGTTTTACATTGATATTATATTTTACGAGTTCAGTAGGAGTGATAACCAACTTTTTCAAAATTTCAATTCCATCTTCAATATCTTTTTTCCTCTGCAAAAATCTTTCTTCTCTTTCTTTTGAAATCAAACCAATTTTAATGCCTTTTTCCGTAAGCCTTAAATCCGCATTGTCAGCCCTGATATTTAATCTATATTCGGCTCTTGAAGTAAACATTCTGTATGGTTCATTTGTGCCAAGAGTTGTTAGGTCGTCTATCATAACTCCTATAAAACTTTCCGTTCTGTCTAAAACAAAATCTTCACCGTCAGGCAAAGCTGCATTTATACCTGCAATTAAACCAAGTCCCGCAGCCTCCTCATAGCCCGTAGTTCCATTTATTTGTCCAGCTAAATATAAATTCTTAATTTTTTTAGTTTCCAAAGTCGGATAAACATCGCGAGGATCAACAAAATCATACTCTATGGCGTAGGCATACCTTGCAATAGTGCAATGTTCCAACCCCTTCATTGTATGGATAAAAGCTTCCTGCACATCTGCCGGCAAAGATGTTGAAATGCCATTCGGATAAACTAAATCACTATGCAACCCCTCTGGTTCAAGAAATATTTGATGCCTGTCCTTATCCGCAAATCTAACTAATTTATCCTCTATTGACGGACAATATCGCGGTCCCTTGCCTGTAATCTTTCCGCCATATAATGCACTTCTCTTTATATTGTCAAGAATTATTTTATGAGTCTCTGCATTTGTATAGGTAATAGGACATTCTATTTGTTCATTTGTAATTACATCGTCCATATAGGAAAAAGGCTTTGGATTTTCATCCGGCTTTTGTGATTCCAATTGACTGTAGTCAATAGTATCCTTCTTAATTCTGGCAGGGGTGCCCGTCTTCAATCGCCCTACCCTCAAACCCAATCTTTTTATAGCTTCAGCAAGCTTTTTTGAAGGTTTTTCATTAATTCGTCCTGCATCATGGCTGTCATAGCCAACGTGTATAACACCATTCAAAAACGTTCCCGTTGTCAAAATTACCTTATTTGAAAATATTTTGTTTCCATCAGAAAGAACAACGCCCTTAGCAATATCATTCTCAATAATTAAATCTGCAACTTCGCCTTCTATCAATGTCAAATTAGGATAATTTTCTATAAGCTCCAACGCCGCCTTTTTATATAATTCCCTGTCTATCTGAGTTCGCGGCGAATGAACAGCCGGTCCCTTGCTGGCATTTAAAACTCTAAACTGAATCCCTGCCTTATCCGCAAGCTTGCCCATAACGCCATCAAGTGCATCAACTTCCCTTACTATTGTCCCCTTTGCAACACCGCCTATAGAAGGGTTGCACGACAATTCACCAATATTGTCTCTCGTAAAAGTTATAAGTGCAACTTTTTTACCTAAACGTGCAGCAGCAGTGGAAGCTTCAAGTCCTGCATTGCCAGCACCTATAACTATAACATCAAAATCCATTTTATTATTATATTACAATATCCTTTCTAAATTATATATTATATTATATTTTATTTTAATTTTACAATAGATTTTATGAAATATTTTAGAAAAATTAAAGCTTTTAAAGAAAACTATTGAAAAAATAATTTTTTAATGGAATATAGATAAAAAACTAAATTTTTAAATGACTAAAAATAACATTGCAATCATTCCTTTCATAATCTCAAATAATGAGAAATCATTTCTAGTAGAAAATATAGAATATCAGAATATATTTACAGACATTAGGTTTAGAGATAAATTTGAGGAAGCTGCTTATTATTTAACTGGCAATAAAAATATAAAATTAAAAAATATTACAAATGAATTGGATGTTTATAAAAACTTAAAAAAATTTAATTTAAGTGAAGTTTTGGATGATTATAAGCTTAAAAATTCAAATATTATAAAGATTGGCACTGATAAAATAATGACAAAGTTTGGTGAATTTGAAATAGAACTATATGAAGAAATTGGGCAGGACAGAGTTCATTATTTTTTACATAAGGGCGACTTCCTAAATTATCCGACTAGAATTCACAGCGGATGTGTAAAAAGTGAATTATTTCAATCAACATCTTGCGATTGCAGGGATGAATTAGAAAAATCATTGGCAAAAATACAAGATGATGGCGCTGGCTCTATATTATATTTAAATCAAGAGCCAAATCACTTATGTTTAAATACTTTTTTTCCAGAAAAATATTATGATAGTGGGAGGGATTTTCATCAAGCTTGTTGGATTTTTAAAGATATGGGCTTTAAGCATATAAAATTAATAACTGGAAATCAAAAAAAATTAGGAATTTTATTAAAACATGGCTTTACAGCAGAGGCTGTAGGCTTTACTGATAACACTTCTTTAAAAACAAGTTTAAAAAAATAGATATATTAAATATAAATTATCAATTATTCAATATATATCCTATATTTCTAACCGTTCTTAAATGTTTAGATTTTTTAGAATCCTCTTCTATTTTTTTTCTTAATCTTGCAATTGATACATCAATGCTTCTCTCATTAAGTCCATCTATCAACAATTCTTGGCGAGTTAATGGATTATTTATATTTTTACATAATATATTAAGTAATTTTGTTTCTATATCAGTCAAATATATTACTTCGTCGTTCTTAGTTAATATCTGTTTTTTAAAATCAAATGTATAATCTCCGAATTTACAATCTTTTTCAAAAGAGTTTGTCTTATTTAGTATATTTTTTATTCTTAAAATTAATTCTTTTGGTTCAAATGGCTTTACTAAATAATCATCGCATCCATTTTCAAAACATTGAGTTTTATTTTCTATATCGGACATAGCTGTTAGCATTATTGCTGGTGTTGTATTGCCATTTTTTCTTATATCTGTCAAAAACTCTATACCACTTTCATTTGGCATCATCAAATCAACAACCATTAGATCAAAAATAAATTTAGAAATTTCTTTTCTTGCCTCTTTTGTATTTGAACTTGTTGTAGTAATAAATCCATTTTTATTTAAGAATTGTTTTAATAATTCTCTTATTCTATTATCATCATCTATTACTAATATATGATGGCGTTCATTTAGCATATAAAACCTTTTCAACAATACTAGATAATATTATAAAATGGTTTACAATTTATTCAATATATTTTTATTACAAAATATTTTTTTATTGCATGTCTCTAATTCTTACATCAATATCATTATCATCTTTTAAAAGTTCAACAACTTTTTCTATTTTTGTATCACCATAATGATATGGATAAAGAATTTTAGGTTTTATAATTTTAGCAGCATTTGCAGCTTGCTCTGGCAACATTGTGTATGGTTGATTAACTGGTAAAAATGCTATATCTATATCATTTATATTTTTCATTTCTTTAATATCTTCAGTATCGCCAGCTACATATATTCTCATGTTGTCAAGTGTCAATATGTATCCATTATCTCTATCTTTTGGATGATATTGTAAATGATCAGGCGTAATATTATATGCTGGGACAGCCTCTATTGACACGTTATCAAATATTTTTAAACGATCTCCATTTGACATTGCCACACCATATCCCAATAATTTCTGAGAATTTTCATTTAGCACAACAGCAGTTTTTTCTTTTGTCAAATCCTTAATTGCCTCTTTATCAAAATGATCATAATGTTCATGAGTAATCAATATAAGATCGGCCTTATCAAATTTGCTAAAATCTGCATATTCTGAAATTGGATCAATATATATTAATTTACCATCAAAATTAATAATCAAACTGGCATGCTTTATAAAAGTAATTGTTATTTTGCTTCCATTTGATGTTGTAAAACTATCAGATTTAAATTTATCCATTGCTAACTCCTGTGCATTTAATTTTGAACATATTAAAAACAAAAATAATACCTTAAATATATTTTTCATTTAATATCAATTATAGAATTATTATATAATTAACATTAAATTATATATTATAATTTTGCAAGAAATTTTAAAATCATTATAATAATAAAATACATTTTCAATAGGATTTTTATACAAATAAATCAATAATATAAGTCTTTTTCTAATACTATAGTAAAGATCGGCAATTACTTTCCTGTATAAAAATAAATATCCTTCACATTATCCCCTGTAAAAGGCCACCACTCACCCCCTGTGAAGATTCTCCACACTTCACCCACCTGTGAAGGGGGGGGTAAGGTGGCTCCTCTCTAGCCCCCCCTGTGGAGCCCCTCCCAGACCCCCCTGTGAAGGGCCCCTCTCGGTCCCCTATGTCAAGGGGCCACTAGCCTCCACTGTAAATGAGGGCCACGGTGATTCCTCTCTCTCGGCCCCACTGTGAAGGTATCATTCCATATCCACCCCATGTGAAGACTCTGTCTCTACCCCCATGTCAAGGGCCCCTCTCAGACCCCCCCTGTGAAGGGGGGTAAGGGAGTTCTCTCAGTTCTACCCCCCCCTGTGAAGGGGGGATAGGGGGGTTCAAAAACTGTCTTTATATATTCACACTACTAATAGATTAATAAGAATAAATAGATAAAGAATATAGAAAAAAATATAAAAAATATATATAATAACTTAATATTATATATGTAATAGTAAAATAATATTATTAAATAATAATAGTAATAATAGTAATAATAAAAATACTTTTATTTATATATAAGATTACAATTATTAATTTATTAATTTATTATTTTATTTTAATTCTTAAACCTTAATCTTTAATATTTTTTATTCTTAATTTTTAATTTCTATATCAACCCACCGTCCCTTCGGGACACCTCCCTTACAAAGGGAGGCAGGAAGTCTAAACTAATTCTTAATTCTGTTGTCAACCAACTACTGACTTCGTCAGCACCTCCCTTATAAGGAGGGCAAAAAGTCTAAGCAAACTCTTAATCATTTTTTCAACCCACCTGTCAACTTCGTTGACATCCTCCCTTACAAAGGGAGGCAAACCCCCCTTACCCCCCCTTGACAGGGGGGGCGATAGTGGGCCTTGACAGATGGGGCAATAGTAGACCTTGACAGATGGGGCAATAGTAGACCTTGACAGGTGTGGCAAGAGGAGGGTCTTCACAGGTGTGTGAGATGGATAATCCCCTTCCAGTGTGGTGAGTGGAAGTCTTCACAGAGGGGCAAAAATAGTTTATTCACAGAGGAATAGATATGGCTTTTTTACAGGTTGATAGATAGTGTTTTCTTCATATGTGCGGTGGAAAAGGATAAATCCATTGACATTTGGCGGATAACATAGTTTTAACAGATGGATAAAGATGAAAAATAATTGATGAAAAATAAATAATTTAGAATAAATATTTGCAGATTACAATTTACACTGCTATTAATGAAATTAAGTTGCACTTTTATTATATCTATCAACCCAAAAAAATATATACTTTTTTTATTTTGCTTATCTTGTAGAAAATATATAATAATAAATTTTTATTTTTGTCTATATTTGTAAGAAGTATAGAAATATAAATATGTGCTATTAATATTATTTTATACAAGATTTATATGGAATGATTTAATGACAAGAAAAATCTAAATAAAATTATTGATTTTATTTTTTATAATTTTAGAATTAATTATACCAATAAAAAATTAAAAATGCAAAAAAAACTGTTAATAGCTATTGATGGGCCTTCTGCTTCAGGTAAAGGCACTCTTTCTAGTTTATTATCAAAAAAATTTAATATACCAGCCCTAAATACTGGTGGATTATATAGGGCTGTTGCCTATAAAGCTTCTAAAAATAATATTGATTTAAATGATGCAAAAAAACTTGTTGAAATTGCTCAAAATTTGAATGATGAAGATATTAATAATCCGGCAATATTTACGGAAGAAATTGGCGGAAAAGCATCAACAGTAGGAAAGATTCAAGAGTTAAGAAATGCATTATTTAATTATCAAAGAGATTTTGCCAATCAAGAAAGTGGTGCAATACTTGATGGTAGAGATATAGGAACGGTTATATGTCCTGATGCAAATTATAAATTTTTTGTTATAGCTTCGCCGGAAGAACGAGCAAGAAGAAGGTATAAAGAAATGAAAGAAAAAGGGCAAAACGTGGATTATGATGAAATACTTAAAAATATAAAAGAAAGAGACGAAAGAGATATGAACAGAGAAGCTAGTCCTTTTAAAAAAGCTGATGATGCAATACTAATAGATACTACAGATAAAACAATTGAAGAAGTATTTCAATATGTTTTATCTTTTATAAAATAGTCAAAGCCAGTAATAATAGACATAATAAAAAATGGTTATTCTTTCAACAAGTTTAACCATTTTTAATTAAAAAATTTATTATTGCTTTTAACAAGTTGTGCTTTTGCATATACATATTTTGGATCAAGTCCAGCATAATTGCAAACAGTTAAAAATTCCTCATTTTTCAGATTAAACCACATTAATGCTTTTACTCTATATGTATTTGCTATCTTCTTTTTTGATGTCGTTTGTAAATCTAATAGTGCTTGTAAAATAACGGCCTTCCATAATGCAATTTCTGATTTATAATAAATGTTGTCATTGGAATATTTGTAATTGAAATCTTCTTCGTTTGTATTTTGCTTATTGCATTTATTTTTTATTTTGTTTTTTCCTGTTGTTTTTGTATCAAAATCTATATTTTCATTAAACATTAATTCATTTATTAATTTTTTTCTCATTTTCAACCTTAGGTTATTAATAATTTTTTTAAAAGAAATATTTTATAATTAAATAAAATTTTTTTATAATCATTAGTTGAAAAATAAATTATGGAAGTATAAAAAATAAGATTTATAATTAAAATTTTTAGTTGTATTTTTTATAAAGAACTTAACTTTTAAGTTAAAATATTTTTAAAAAATATTATAATTATTCTATTATTGGTTGAAAAGTATTTTTATTAAAAATATAAAATACTTGAATATTTAATAAATTAGTTTAGTATAATAACCGTTAATTTAATAATTTTTTTTAAATGGTTGCAAGAAGAAGTGATAATGAATATAATAATGAATCCAATGAAAAGGATTATTTTAATGAAAATTCTGAACCATTAAAATTATCACCAAGTGTTATTGATAAAGATTTGCTTAAGGAATTGATTGAAAATAAATTAAACGATGTAAGAAAAACGCTTAGCAATCAAATCAAAATTAATGAAGAAGATGAAAATGATGATGAGGAAAATGAAGATGATGAAAATGATGATAACGATGGAGAAAACTTTAGAGATAAAGAAAAAGAATTAAAAGAGGCTATAAAGAGTCAATTATCACTTGAAAGTCAAGATGCAATAAACTTAGATGAAAAAGCAATTGATGCAATCATTGAAAAGCTAAAACAAAGAGGTGTGGCTTCGGAAAAAGGTCTTCAACTTCAAAAATTAAGAAGTATAAAAAAGGGAGATAGAAGTATAGGTCTATAAATTTATAAATAATAAGGATTCTTATGGATATAATATTTTTTTTATGTATAGCTATATTTTTTATATATAAATTAAAAAATAATTTAGGATTAAGAAACGAGGATGATGAAAAGAGAAAAAAAGCTGTTGAAGAGCTTTTTAGACAAAGAAATGGAAATAATAGAATAATAGATTTAAATCCAACATTTGCTGAAAATATAAACATAAACAAAAATAGTATAAATGATAATCTTGACTTAAATATTAATTTAAAAATATCAGATAATATAAAATCAAAATTAGCAAAAATTAATTTTAATGAAAATCTTTTTTTAAAAGGTGCCGAGACTGCCATTGAAATGATTAATGAAGCATTTTCCAATAAAGATTTAAATACATTACAAAAAATGTTGTCAAAAGATGTCTATCAAAATTTTAAAAAACAAATAGACGTATTTATTGAACAAAATAAATTCTTAAAATCATCATTAATATCAGTTAAAGAAAAAAAGATAGAAAATATTACATCTTCTGGTAATATAATAAAAATTGAAGTATTTATGAAAATGGAACAAATTAATTTTGTTGAAAATGAAGATGGTAAAGTTATTTTAGGCGATAAAAAAAGAATAGAACTAGTTAAAGAAAAATGGACATTTGAAAGAAGTATTGATTCAAAAGAAAATTTTTGGATTGTCAGCAGTATTGATAGCATAAGATAATGATAAAAAAGACTATTATTATTTTTTTATTAGGTATAACAATTTCAAACGCAAAAACAATAAAAACTAAAACAAATGCGTTTAAATTAAAGCAGGTTAGTTTTTCTGATTTAAAAGATTGGAAAAAAGATAACTCTTTAATTGCTCTAAAGAGTTTTGTAAAATCTTGTAATTCAATTGCAAAATTAAATAATGAAAAAATAATAGCTAATGAATTATATAACATTAAAGTAAAAGATCTAAGAAAAGTATGCGATATAGCTACGGTTATAGCTGGAACTTCTAAAGATGATGCTAGAATATTTTTTGAAAATTGGTTTACACCATTTTTAATTATTGATTCAAACAACGGTAAAAAAGCTGTATTTAGAGGATATTATGAAGCTGAAATTAAAGGAAGCAAAACAAAAAATGATATATACAAATATCCAGTATATAAACGTCCAGATGATTTAACTAATAAGCCTTATTTCACAAGAGAAGAAATATATGACGGGGCATTAGAAGGACAAAATTTAGAACTGTTTTATACAAATAGCATGCTTAATTTACAACTTTTAGAAAAATATGGCTTTGGAAGAGTTGTTTTTGATAATGGAACAATTTCAAAAATAGTTTATGATGGAGATAATAATAGAGAATATACAAGTATAAGGGATATTTTAATAAAAAATAAATATATCAAAAAAAGAAAAGCCAATTTAGAAAATATCAAAAAATGGTTTTTAGAAAACCAGGATAAATCTGATGAAATATTAAATCAAAACGAATTATACACATTCTTTAAAGAAAGAGAAGACGACTATGTTAGAGGATCCCAAGGTTCTATATTGACTCCATTCAGAAGTATTGCAATAAATTCTGACCTATTGCCTTACGGATTTCCGTTTTGGATTGAAACAAAAATAAAAAATAAAAATAAAAAAGAAAATTTTAGAAGACTTGTTGTTTCACAAGATTCAAAAGCAGTTTCAAACAACGTTTCAAATATTGACATATTTTTTGGCACAGATACAAGAGCTGAGGAATTGGCGTTAGAAACAAACTTTAAAGGAATATATTATATTCTTATTCCAAATGATATAGTAAACAGATTATATAAATATTAATTTTTGCAATCAATATATAAATTAATTTTATTATTTTTATATTCAATAATTGAATTAGTATTTAATTTTATAAAACTGATCTTGCTAATAAAGAAAAAAGGTATATTAATATTGTTATTTTTTAAATTATTGCTAAAATTTAGTATTATTTTTGATACACCAGATATATTGCTATTATATATATTTGCAAATACTATAGCTTTAGGAAAAACATTATTTGTAAAAATATAATTTTGTAAGTGGGTTAAAAATCTATAAAACATCATTTTATCATTAAAATTATAATCTAAAAATAAAATTTTATTTTTAAATTTAATCTGACTATAAGTTCCTATAGATTCAATTACCGCAGACAATTCGCCTCCAATAATTTTTTCTTTTATAAAATAATTGTTGTCTAAATTATAATCATTAATTAATGACATATTATAACTATTATTTTTAAAAATAATTTCCGATAATTTAATGTCGTCTTTTTTATAATTATTGTTTAAAAAACTTTTTAAATTATAGCCATATATTATTTTCCAATCCCATTTTTCCTGTAAAAAATTTAAAATAAAACTATTATCACCACTTCCAATAATCATTTTATTTTGTTTTAATGGTCTTATTTTATTTAATTCAAATAATATTTCATTAATGCCATACGAATTTGACCAAAACCACATTAAGTCAATATCTTTTGACTGTATAGATTTTAACAATTGATTTAATTTTAGTTGATTTGAAAATATAATCTTGCCATTATCATCAGCCATAGATATTTTTTCACTTTCTAAAATTGATATTTTATAGCCAAATGATTTAATTATTTCTTTAACTTTTTCTATTTCATCCAATGAGGGCAAATCAGAACTAAATAATAAAGAGATTTTATCATTGTTTTTCAATAAGTAATTATGCTTTTTAAAAATATTTATATTTATTTTTGAAAATAATATACGAAATTTATTAAAAAAAACTTTGATTATACCTGATAGATTATTTATTAAAAAATTTGCAACATATGTTATTATAAATGGTAAAATAATTATAAACACATACTTTAAAATAACTAATTGCAACGGCATTTTTGAAGTTATTGCCAACCATACGACAAGACATACAGATATTATATAATTAGTTTTGCGGGTTATTGGAGAAACCAAATTTAATAGCCACAAGATAAAAGCGGTTGTAATTAAAAGAATAAAAACCTTAAATCCTATAAACCCTAAAATATCCACCACAGTTCCAATAATACTACCTATAGTTGTCAATATATCCTTTGTAGTATTAATAGCAGATTTTATACTATTTAATGTTGTTTCTAAATAATTCAAAGCATTATTTATATAATCCATTTTTACAAAAGTTAGTAATTTTAAATCTATAGTAGTTTTTATTTTTTTAAATTCAATCTGTTATTTTACAAAGTAAAACTTAAAAATTTTAATCTTACAAAATATATAATACAGATATATTATAAAGATCTTTATATTAACTTTTTATTATAAATTTTTATCAATATAAACTATTCATGATATGGCAAAACTTTTGTTCTACATTGCCTAAATATATCATACTCCTTCTTGTAAGTTTTAGTATTAACTTCAAGCAAACTGCTAATAGAATGGAATAAATTATCATGAGAATAGCTATTTGTTTTAGCTTGCTCTTTTAGGCAATCATAATCAATATGATCTTCCTTTTTCATTGTTTCAGACATCCATAAAATCATAGGAACGTTTGTCTGCTCTTCAGGAGCAATTGCATATGGCAAACCATGCAAATATATATTATTTTCACCAAGCGATTCACCATGGTCTGAGACATAAAGCATACCAGATTCTAAATTTGGAAATTTTTTCAAAATATTAATAACAGATGACAATATATAATCAGTATACAATATTGTATTATCATATGTATTTCTTATTTCTTCTAAACTACAATTTTGAATCTCAGCCGTATCGCAAGTTGGTTTAAATTTCTCAAATTCTTTTGTATATCTTTTATAATAGGTTGGACCATGGCTGCCCATTGTATGCAATATTATAAATGTGTCCTTATTTATATTTTTTAATCTATCTTCAAGACCGTCTATTAGCACTTCATCATAACAATAGGTTCCATCACAGTATTTTTTATTATTTTGCTCAACCATATATTCAGTTTTTATACGATTACAAACGCCTTTGCAACCGTCATCATTTTCAAGCCATATTACATCATATCCAGCATTTTGCATAATATCCACTAAATTTTCAATATATTTAGCATCAACGACATCAAAATCATCTTTTGTTTCACTTGAAAATATACATGGTAAAGATACTGCTGTAGCTGTTCCACAAGAAGTAGTGTCTTTAAAGGTTATAATATCTTCTTTCGCTAACAATGGGTTTGTTTCTTTTTCATAGCCATACAATGAAAAATTCTTAGCCCTAGCAGTCTCTCCAACTACAAATATTAAAACAGTTTTATACGGATCCTCATATGGCTCCAATTCAGCATTCTCATCAAGTTTAACAAATTCTCTTTTTGATAAACTTTGCAATCTAAAATATCTAAATACAGCATAATTATAATTAAATGTATTAATTAACTTTCTAACTTCTCTATTGTTTCTTCCAAATGAGGCATATTCTTTGTAAGAAGTAGCAGCAAATAACAATATAATCAATAAACTCAACAATACACGAATTATTCTTGTTTTTAATTCTTTCAAAAAAGATAAATATTTGATATCAGTAAAAATCAAAAAAATTGACGGTATAATACCTGTTATGAATACATATAAAAAACTCTTTAAAGTTATTAAATCAAATGCTTCTCTAGTATTAGTTTCAAATACATTTCTCATCATATCAGCATCAATAAAAACACCATAATTAAACATAAAATAATTACAGGCACTTGACGCAATTAATAATATAATGATAAAAGGCTTGGCTATATAAGGTATAGTTATTAAATTAAACAACAAATATAGCGGAACCATTATAAAAAATATTAAAGATATACAAAATACAAAAATTCTAAAATTATCTATTGAAATTCCGTTTATTATAAATCTCCAGAAACTAAAATTAAGTATGGAGCCGAAATAAATTGTTGCTATTATAATAAATAAGCTGCTATTTATTTGCAAATGTGATCTAATATTATTAAAAAAAGTCTTTATTTTATCAAAATTTATATCTTTCAAATTTTTCATAATGATTAACAATTTTATATAATGGGTTGATTATATAGCATACTTTCAAAGAGTAAAGTCATTTTTGACATATTAAAACAAATTTTATAAACATATTTCTTTATTTTTTAAAAAATATATTTATACTTGTCCACAAGTAATTACAAACAAACCATTATAATGAATAAAATAAATATTTTTTTTAGATCGCTATTATTTTCAACATTTACAGTATTAACAAGCATTGCCATAAGCATAATATTTGTAATTTTTTGGCTTCCATTTTTTCCAAATAGAAGGAAAAATTTTGATAAAGCTGCCTCAATATGGTGCAAATTTATTTTATGGACTTTAGAAAAAACCGTTAAAATAAAATCAAATATAATAGGATATAATAATTTAGAAAAAAATAAGGCTTATATAATTGTCGGAAAACATGAATCAACATGGGATACTTTAATTATGCATACTTTTATGAAACCAGTTCCCGTATTTATATTAAAAAAAGAATTATTAATGATTCCTTTTTTTGGATGGTGTCTCGCTTTAGCAAGCAAAATAGCAATAGACAGAGGTGGCGGGGCCGGTTCAATTAAAAAGATATTAAGAGAAGGAAGGATATATATCAAAGAAGGACATAATGTTGTAATATTTCCTCAAGGAACAAGAGTTCCTCCGCAATCAACAGCAAAACAATATCCATACAAAACAGGATTTATTGCATTAATTAAAGAAATGGGTGTAGATATAGTGCCAATGGCGTTAAATTCTGGAAAGTTATGGAAGAAAAAACAATTTTTAAAGCATCCCGGAACAATAACAATGGAATTTATGAAGCCAATAAAATATGAGGACATAAAAGAAATGTCAAAAGAAGAACTGCTTAAAAAATTAGAAAATATTATAGAGACAAAATCACAAGAATTAAATAAACTAAATTAATAGGTTTCTGAATAATATTTATTCAGAAACTTAAGAAATTATAAATCTAACTTAAACACTATTTCATCACAGGCACCATTTTTAACATCAGCTAAATCTTCATATGATACATACCCATAGTCGCCTTCATCTCTAATTGTATTTCCATCGCTTTCATCATAAGAATTTGAAATAGAATTTGAACAACGCTCTGTTCTAATGCTTCCAGTATCAAATGATTTGTCATCCATTTTTTCTTCTATATTAAGAGCTATTCTTGAAGGAATATAACCATCGTATCTAGCGTCTAATTTTAAAAGGTTCTTATTTGTAAATTCTTCTTGATATTGAGTGTAGTTGGGCCAATCTTCATCTGCATGTGTAAATACATATATAGCTTTTTTAATATATTTTGATTCTTTTCCCTTTTCTGATATTTCATCATCCTCATCATAATCAGCTATACTTTCTCTATTTAAATCAAACCATGGTGCAATATACTCATCACCATATTCCGAATCAATATCATAATCACTTTCGGTAATATCATTACCACTATAACCTCCGGTTTTTCCCGTATTATCTGGATCGCCCGGCAATCTTCCATTTGCAACAAAATAGGTATTAACCGCTTGCATATATCCTCTAGCTTCATTCATTACTGCTCTAGCTCTAGCAGATTCTATAAGAGATTGTCCTCCTGTAATACCTGCTACAAGCAAACCTATTATTATAAGAACAATTGAAAGCTCAATTAAAGAAAAAGCTGATAGTTTTTTATTTTTCATTTAAAAATATTAATAATTAATTATGTCATATATAATATGTTTATAAATAAAAAAATCAATATATTTATATAATATTGCCTATCGCGATTTTGTTATATTAATACTATTTATTATCAAAGTGTATTTTATGTATAAAATTTTTTATTATTTTTGGATCTTGATTATTCAAAAAAGTTGCATTTGATTTAACATTTAATCTATCTAAAATTACTTCGGCCAATTCTGTATAATTAATAGTTGAATCATGCTCTTTAATTTTACCAGAATTTAATATAATAACAAATAAATTATGTTCATCATTCTTTGTCATTTCTTTTAATTCATTTAATTCATATTGTATATGATCTGGCAAAATAACCACTATAGTATCATTATAATTCGGCTGTGTTTTTAAAAAATTAACAAAATTGCCAACTAAAAAATTTGTGCATTCAACCGCATTTAATAAATTGTTATCTGTAGTATTTTTACATCTTTCATCTTTAACACCATTCGCATTATGAGTCGCCGTTGTCAATATGGTTAAATTAAATGGTTTGCCTTTTTTTGAAAGTTCTATATATTTTTCTTTTGCTATTTCAAAAATATCCCAATCAGCAACTCCCCATTCATTTAATCTATCTCGTAATTCTGGATATTGTTTTAATAAACTATGTTTGTCTTCAAATGTATTATAACTGTGTGAAAGCAATAAATTGCCCTTATTAAATAATATTTTATCAGCACCGCCTATAAAAAAATTATTATAACCACTCTTATTTAGAATATCCGACAAACATACCAATTGATTATTGTTCACCTTTTTATAGGCATTAAAAAATAAAGAGTAATCAAAATAAGGAACTCCACATAAAGTTGTAAACATTCCAGCAAATGTCCCCATAGCTCCATTTGTTTGTTCTATATTTTTATAAAATTCTCCTTCGCTGCTAAATTGAATAATATCTTGTGTATACTTACTAATAGTTTCATTTGTCAAAAGACTTCCCTCATAGGATTCTAAATAAATCAAAACTAAATTTTTATGTTTTTCATCACTATTAAGAATTTGTAAATTATCTTTGATCACATAATCACTATTTTTAGCCAATCTAAAAAGTTCTTGATAATCATAATTTATATAATATGCATAGTCATAAATATAACCAACCGCAAATGAATACAAAATATTATAAATAAAGCCAATAGGTGAAAATAATATAATTAAAAATAATATTATAAAATATTTTTTAAATTTTTTAATATGAAATTTTTTTAATATTGTATAAAAAATAGCTACAGAAAATATAAAAATATATATCAAAAAATAAGCAACCATTACTTTAGTTTCAAATAAAATATGATATATTTGCAGATTTGTTATAAAAAAGAAAAACTGTTCGTTTATTGGTTCTAAAAAATATAAATAACATCCAATTTCAGCTATGATAAAAACAGAAAGCAGTATTGCAATTATTAAATTTTTATACCATTTTTTACTTCCTATAAAAAATGGCAATAAAAAAATAGCTAAAAAATTAACCGTTGAGATTAAATATACACTCATTTAAAGATCATAACCCCACATATTTTTAGATTCAACCCAGCCAGTTTCGTTATTAACTTCAACCTTGCACCAAATAGTATCACATTTTTTATAGGTAGCAATTACATTTTCTTCAAGTCTATATAATGGATTTGATTCTAAATCATTTTTTTTATACATTATTTGAGTTCCATTAACAACAATTAATGTTCTCTTTTTAGTTGTTAAATTTTTATTAACCCAGCCCTCATCATTATCCTTATCTTTAACTTTATACCAGTTGTCATATTCGCCAACAACCTTTAATGGCAAACCCTTTAATTGATATACAAATTTAATTGGATATTCGTTTCCAGGTCCAGTTCTTAGATTAACTTCATTTGATCTAAGAGATACATAAAATGGTTCCGTAAAATCATCGGCTTTACAATTAATACTAAAAAATAAAAATAAAGCAAAAAATATTTTTTTCATAATACATAAATTTAACCGCTAATATGATGTTATAAAAATATTTTCTAAAATCAATTATTTTTTCTTGCAATGTTTATATTTTTGTGATATAATATGTGAGTGGTTAAAAATTTTATTTGAATATGAAAGTCAATACAAAGTTTTTAAAGAATATAATTCCAAATTTTATCAAAAAGTTATTTGATAATAATATTAGCGAACTGGCATCAGATTTTTCAGAACAATATAAATTTTTAAGTTATAGTGAAGATAATACGGAAGAATATGATGATGAATTCATTTTTTATAATGATATAATAAGCAGTATTATCAATGATGAAAAACTAACCGAAGAGCAAATTGATTCATTAATTGACATTATAGAAAAAGATGAAAACAAGCTAGAACAAAAAAGATATTTTATGGATATTGTAAAATATCAAAATATTAATAAAAAGCAATTAAAAACTATATTGGAAGATATTCAAAATATATCAAGCAAAATAAACTTTGTAGAAGAAGTAAAATTAAATAATAATTTATTAGTTAACGAATATTTAGCAAAAACAATATAAAAAATTACTTGACTTTTATTTACAAAATAATAAAATTTTTAAAGATGGCGAGATAGCTCAGTTGGTTAGAGCAAAGGAATCATAATCCTTGGGTCCGGGGTTCAAATCCCTGTCTCGCTACCACAAAGAATACGTCGGTATTCATAAACATTTATCATTTATTAATATAAAACCCTAAATTAAAAAGTAAAATATATGTCATAGTGCTATTTTACTTTTTATTTATATCTATTATGTCATCAAATTTTAACTTTATATATTTTATGTAATTCTGAACCTTCTTATGCATTAGTTCCTTAATATAGTTTTCCATAAAGTCATAATCTGGAATATGACCATTTTTTGTTGGCAAAACAATCCTATCCATGTCGGCATTATTTTGCCTAAATTGATTTCCATAGGAATATTTTATATTATTTTTATTAATGCAGGTTGTTATGAAAATTTTTGAATATTTTGATATATTATCATTAATTAAAAAATAGATATTATCATCGCCACAACATTTATAATCATGATAAAATGCGTGCCCAAACATATCTATTGAAATGCAATCAGAATAAATATTTATGCCTTGTGAACTTATAGAATCAACAAAATCACTGACACCTTGCATATTTTCACTAGCAGTTAACATTGGTATATTTCCAGAAATTCTATCTTTTTTTGTTAATCTTTTTCCGTGAAAATTAATAAAAATATCGCTTAATTTAAATATTTTCCATTGCCTATCGCTTAGCTTCATCTTTTGCACCCTCTTGAAATAAATATTCTTTTCCCTGCATAACCATTAAAAATTCAAATGATAAATAATCGTTTATAATTTTGTTAAAGTCTTCTTCTGTTGGTATTTCTTCATTGAAATAGTAAAAACTATGCAACCAGCTATCAGAATCATTTATTGGTGTTTTGATACAAAATTTATTGCCTCCATCAATTTTATTAAACCATACATCTAATAGATGTTTCTTTTTTTCTTGAACGCTTTCTGTTTCAATTAAACCAATATGAGGTGCTATTTTAAATCCATCATCTTCAAAATTAATAAATTTACAAATATAATCTTTTTTATGAGGTTTATGGGCTGTAAATACAGCTATACATGGCATCGTTCCAACTCCATAGAATGTATTTTTATTTAAAGTAATAACGCCCTCTAAAGTATGATTTTTTAAAATCTCACTTTTTATTCTTTTTTCTTCTAATGTTTTGCCAGTCATAGAAGATTGAGGAACTACAACAGCACATCTGCCACCATCGGATAAACAATCTAATAAATGTTTAACAAAAGACATCTCATATAAATTCGGATTTTTCTTAGACCCCTGAGCATACGGAGGATTCATCATACCGACAGTATAATTATTTATGCGTAATTTTTCTATATCCTCTTCTAAAAAATCTGAATTTATAATATTTATTTTGCCACTTCCTCTTAAAATCATATTAGTAATCGCCACAAGAAACATATATGGCTGTATTTCAAAACCATGCAATTGTCTACAACTACAATTTGTTTTACTTGACAATCTATGCATTGCAGCTATTAAAAAACTAGCTGTTCCACAACATGGATCAATTATGATATCATTATCGTTAATATTTAATAAATCACAACATAATTCAGTAATATGTTTTGGTGTTAAAACTATGCCAAGAGTTTGTCCATCTCCACAACTATAACTCATAAATTCTTCGTAAAATCTACCTAAATAATCTTCAGAAGATGTTGAATGCATTATATATTTATAAAATTTATTATATAAAAATTCAGTGAAGTGTCCTAATGGTGTTTTGCCAAGAGATTTATTAATTTCGTTCAACTTTGAAGTATCTTTTATTATTGAAAATTGATTTAAAATTTTGCTATTTTTACAATTATGCGAAATATTCATTCTGTCAATTTTATAGGAAATAATTTCATAAATTTTTTCTCCATCGGTTTTTTCATTATTGTTAATTATTTCTTTTATTGATGAGTTCTTATTCTTTATTTCGTCCAAAGCAAGTAAAATACCAGAAACAACTATTAATTTATCACTATCCTTTAAATTGCAATAATTTCTTAAATCTTCATTTAATGCGGCGGCATCTCTTAAAATTTCTTTTGCATCTTTCTCTATAGCCAATTTATCAAAGTTAATATTAGCAAAAGATTTAATATCAGGCAATTCTGTATAACCAACCAAACTATCAACAATTATTGGTGTTATTCTATGTATTTTTTTATTTCCAGATATACCAACAGCTATAATTTTATTATAGTTAAATTTATCAAATAAATGTCTTGCAAAAAATAAAGCTGAATTAACTGCATAATCTAATATATCAGCAAAATCTTCACTTATAATTCCATTATTTAGTTTTTCATGCTTTGTCAAGCTTGATCTATAATCAATAATTATTAAATCTTTGCCATCAACAATTCCTATATATTGTGGAATACTAATTTTAAAATTATTATTTATCAATACGCTTTCCACAAATTTATTGATTTCTTTTATTATATTTTGTTGAGGTTCTAAATTAATTTTAGCTTCATTCAATAATTGACAAATCCATATAGAATCTTTTAAATTGTCATCCATAATAAAAAATATCAAAATAAACACAGAATCACTTTATAAATAACTTAATTAAATTTCAATAAAAAATTTTTTCTAAAAAATATCTAATTTAATTCTTATATTAAGAATATTTATTATGAATTTACAAAGTTTTTTACATTATTTTTTAATTCTTCTCTCAATGATTTTTGATCTTCAATAGACTGTTTTAAAAAATCACCAAAATTTTTATTAAAATCTATAAAAATTTTATCATTTTTTAAAAGTTTATTGTCTTTAATTTCGTAATTATAAATATCATTATCTATATTTATAGCCTTGACTGGATTTTCAAAAAACATCCTTTCAATATTATTATCAATAAAATTTTTTATATCTTTTTCTTGAAGATTGTTCTTTTTTAAACCCTTATTCAAAAGTTCTTTAGTTTTTTTATTATTTTTAGATTTTTTCAACTCTTCACCAATATTTAAATTTTTTAAAAAATAATAGCATTGGTCAAGATTTACGGCAGATCCGGCTAAGGTTTTATATCCGCCCTCCCCTTTAACATACATATTGCAAAGTTCATCTAGGGATAATTTTTTATTCTTTACATCATCGCTTGGATTTCTTGAAAAATCAGTCCAAAAAAAACTTGGTAATTCTCCATTCTTTTGTTCTACAACACCTATGCTTCCGCCCATTCTAAATAAATTATTGTTATTATCAACTATGCAGCATGCAGGTGATGCACAATCAGATATTATACAAATCTTTTCTGGATAATTTAATAGAGTTGGAATAAGTTCGCCATGCGAAGTGTGTTGTCCATCAGCTACAAAACCAAAATATCCATCAAAATCATTTTCAATCAAATAGGATGGTATACCTTCAACATCACCTTTAAAATGTCCTTCAAGCATTGCATTATGAAAATGCGTTAGCTGTGTGAATTTATTTTTGCCCAATTTTTTCTGCAGATCTTTAAAGTCGTCTTTCGTGATTTTTGTATGTCCCGCCGACAAGGTAATATTTAAACTGTTTTTTAATTTTTCAATTAATTTTAATCTGCTATCAAAATCTTTTAAAATTAATTCTGGTGCAATTGTCATTATTATCGGCAACTTTCCTAATGGTTTTAAAATTTCTATGATTTTATTTATATTTTCTCCATCAAAATCTTTAAGATATTTTTCCGGATGCGTTCCTTTATTTGTAATAAACGGTCCTTCTATATGCACTCCCCATAGCTTTGGCAAAATTATTTTATTATCGCCAATGCTATATTCTTTCTCGTTTAATTTTATTCTATCCAATACTATGCTTATAAAATTTTTTAGTTTTTCATCACTATCTGTTATGAAAGTTGGAATTATAAAAGTTTTTCCTTGTTTTAGATGATTTAATTCTATTTTTAGAAATTCATTTAAATCTTTAATATTATTAAACAATAGTCCGCTTCCACCATTAACTTGAATATCTATTCTCTTCATAACTTTTATTTTTATAATACTAAATAAAACTTATAAACCATAAATATATATTTGCAAGCAATTTCATCAGAATATTACATTTTGTTATTGACTTTTAATTATATATATGATTAATTTATGAAAAAATATTTTTATTATAATGAGAAAAATTAAAATGAATATTTTATATTTTTATGTAAAATTACTAAAAATATATTATATTTTTTTGTCAATATTTATAATTAATAGAGATAAAAGACATAGTTTTAAATTAAAAAATATAGCAAAAATTAAAACTATATACCTTAAAGAATATTTATATGCCATAAAAAATTTAAAATATAAAAAAGATGATAATATAAGATCAAAAATAATATGGGTATGTTGGCTGCAGGGTATAAAAAATGCACCAGAAATAGTAAAAAAATGCATAGAAAGTATACAAAAATTTTATAAGGACGAATATGAAATAGTTGTAGTGGATAAAGAAAACATGTATAAATATATTTATGAAAAGTTTGGAACAAATGGAAATATTCCCGATTATGTTTTTGAAAAATATAAAAAAGGATTAATAACTAATATTCAGTTTTCTGATATTTTAAGATTATGTCTGTTATCAAAGTATGGTGGAATATGGATTGATGCAACAGTATTTCTTACAGATAAAATACCAAGTGAAATTATTAATTCTAATTTTTTTGCTTTTCATTCAAAGCATCAATATATTTCAAATAGTTGGCTTTTAGTTGCAAATAAAAACGATTTAATAATAAATTCTATGAGAAGATTAATGCTTGAATATTGGAAGCATGAAAATAAAATGATAGATTATTTTTTATATCATCTATTTTTTAGTATTTTGATTCAAAATGACAAAAAATGCAGGGAAGAATGGGAAAAGGTTCCTATTTTTTACTGTTCTGATTGCTATGATCTTGTAAGCATTATGATTAACCAATTTGACGAAAAGAAATTCAACGAAATTAAACAAAAGACATCAATAAATAAGCTAACTTATAAATATAATACAAATATAAATACATCCGGAACTTATCTTGAAAAAATTTTAAATTCTGAAATTTGATATATTGACAATTAATAATCGTTTTATATTATTTTTAATAATTTTTTAATTTTTTTTAATAATAATGAAATTATCAGTTTATATAATAACTCTAAATGAAGAATTAAGACTTGATAGGACTCTTAAGGCGGCAAAACAGGTTGCAGATGAAATTATTGTTGTTGACAGTGGCAGCACAGACAGGACAGAAGAAATAGTAAAAGAGAATGGTGCAAAATTCGTATTTCATAAATGGAAAAATATCTCATCTCAAAGACAATTTGCTCAAAATCTATGTAAAAATGATTATGTTTTATACTTAGATGCAGACGAAGTTTTATCTCCAGAATTGATCAAGGAAATTAACGAAACCATGAAGGATCCAAAATATTCTGCATATAGTATAAAAGAAAAAGATATGTATCCTGGTGATAAAAAACCAAAACTTCTTTCAAGGGGATATACCCTAATCAAAATTTATGACAGAAAAGTTGCTACAATGCCAGACGATTTAACACATGACAGAGTTGTTTTTATAAAGGATAAATTACCAATTAAAAAGTTAAAAAACATTATATATCATTATTCCTATATAAGTTTATATCAAACATGGTTTAAACTTAATATGTATACTGATCAATTAGTTATAACTATGGCCAAAACTGGCAAGAGATATTCAAAATTTAGATTAATTTTTGAAATGCCGTATCAATTTATTAGGTATTATATATTTAAACGACAATTTACAAATGGCTGGTTTGGTTTTATAATGTCAGTATCTTTAGCATACTTCAGATTTTTAAAAGTCGCAAAATGGGTTGAATATGAGACCTTGCAAAAAGAAAAAGAAAAAATAAAAATAAATAGTCAACCTCTTGGATGAAATTTATTATAGCTATCCAACAGCCTTTTTTTATCAACCTTAGTATACACTTGTGTTGTTGAAAGGCTGCTGTGTCCCAACAGCTGTTGAATACTTCTTAAATCTGCACCATTTGACAGCAGATGGGTTGCAAATGAGTGTCTAAACGCATGTGGAGTTATATCATTCGGCAAATCAAGCATTATTCTTATATTTTGTATTAGCTTTTCAAACAGCACTGGCGAATACTTTAGCCCCCTGGCAGATTTAAACAAAAAATCATCCGGCATTATAGTATATGGGCAACTATTTATATACTTTTTTATTCTCTCCTTTACTATAGGCAACACAGGCAAACTTCTAGTTTTATTGCCCTTTCCAACTATTGTTATTATATCATTATTTCTCAAAAAATCTCTAGCCTTAATATTTAAAGCTTCAGAAATTCTAAGACCGCATCCATATATCAACGTGCACAAAGCTATATCTCTTTCCGCCTGCCACTCATCCTTATGCATATCATATATACAGTCCATAATTCTGTCAATATTTTCTTTATCCACAGCACGAGGCACAGATTTTTTTGCCTTAGGTCCTTTTAAAATTGTTATGACAGAATTTTTTAATTTATTTTCCCTCATCAAAAATTTATAAAAACTTTTTACAGCCGACAAATTTTGTTTAATTGAACTATTTTCATACTCTTTGCTTTTTTTATAGCTCAACCATTTTCTAAAATCTTCATGCTGCAGTTCTTTCAATGTAGTTATTGAAAGATCTTTTTTTAAAACATTTTTTATAAAAAAGAAAAAACTATTCAAATCATTTCTATAGGATATTATAGTATTTTTTGAATCCATCCTTTCCGTAGCAAGATACATCAAAAAATCATTAACCAAGCTTTCCATAACTACAACCTTTTATATATAAACAAAGGAGTTTCACCCCAAGCAACTCTAACCAGCTTTGCATCCAGTAATTCAAAATCTTTTTCATTTTCAAACCTGTGAATAAGAGACATTATAATCGCTCCATTTTTTAATATTTTAAACCTATTTTCCATCTTGCTCCTAAGTTCTTCATCCTTTGTTGGACAACAAAACAAAATTATATCAGCATCAGAAAAATCAACATTCAAAATATCATCATGCAAAAATTTAACTCTATTCCTAGCATTTTTATCAAACTCAACCAATCTTTCAAACGCTTTATTTGACGTTGCATATAAAGTATCAAGCAGTTCAACGCCAACGCATTTTTCAAAAGCACCAGTAAGATAGCTTGAAATCACAGCATTTCCAATGCCGGAACCTAAATCATAAAAAATTTTGCAATTTTTAATATATTCGTTTATCGGTGGCAAAACATACAAAGCATACAGTAATTCCAACGAAACCTCGCCATATAGAATATCCCTAAATATAGGCTCCTTATTTTGTCTCTGTTCCTTCTCAAGCAAACTTATTCCATAGCCATTAAAGCCATGAAAAATTTTATCATATAAAGGTTTTATCTCTTCGTATGTCTTCATTTATATAGTTCAAATTAATATATCTATCCATATATTAAAAAATCAAAATTCAATTACAAGAAAAGAATAAAATAATTTTGCAATTAAAAATTCATAGTCAAATCACAAGCATTTATTTTTAATAAAATTCCTAGTATAATTTATATATAAATTCATCACAAGTTTTATTATTATCAATTGCTGTTTGATATGTATTTATACATGAATCATTATTACCAGTTCCATAGCAACAGGTCCTTAATATACCGCCCTGATAATCACCATCATCAGACTTTAAATCAGCTTTTTGCATAAAAGAAGCAGGAACTGAACGTGTGGATTTGTCTGCATTCCCATCTATAGGCGAAAAAATAAATGATAGCCAAAGACCATCTTCTATTCCATAAAAGTTATCAGCCTCAATATCAATGCTATAATTTGAAAAAGTTCTAAACACATTTACAAACATTTCTTTTTGAGAATTTAGATAAGGCGTATTTTGTTTAATATTTGCATATCCATATTTAGCCTCGGCCAAATTATCGCCAACTACTGGTTTAAAATCACTAATACCTTCAATATATAAATCTACCCATGGCCCCGCTTGATATGCAACTTCTTTTCCGCTATATTCTCCGCCAAATTTTGTAGAACTCGTTTCTTTATTATAAGGACAGCCGCTTCCATCACATATTCCAATTATTCCATCATTGTTTACATCACCAGGCAACTTTCCATTAGATGCTTGAAAAGTAAACAACATTGTTTGAAATCCTCTCAATTCATTTAAAAAGCTTCTAACTTTTGCACTTTCTATTAAAGATTGTCCGCTGGTAACACCCGCAACCAATAAACCTATTATAATTAATACTATAGATAATTCTATAAGTGAAAAAGCTGATTTTTTATTATCAATATTTTTTTTCATATCAAAAATGTCATATTAACATATTTTAAAAATAATATTATAAAATCTAAAAAATCAATAAAAAAATGTCATATGCAGCAGCAATTTTACCGAATAATTTATATAATATATAAAATTTCTTTAAAATTAATCAAATTTAAAATAAATTTTCCTTGACTTTCCATAAAATTAGTTTTAAAACCATGTTATACCATAAAATACCATAAAATGTATTTTATAGCAACAAAGGTAGGAAAAATATAGTATGGCGTTATTTTTATCAACATTTGAAAATAAAGTGGACACTAAAGGTAGGGTGTCAGTGCCATCACAGTTTCGTTCCATGTTGCATGGTCAAGATTTTTCTGGCATAGTTTTGTATGAATCTTCAATAAACCATTGCATTGAAGGTTGCAGTATTGAGAGAATACAAAAATTGAGTGAAGCTATAGATGATTTAGATCCTATGTCCAGAGAAAGAGATGCTTTCGCAGCTACTATTTTGGGTGGTGCCGCACAATTGCCATTTGATGCTGACGGCAGAGTTATTCTTCCTAAAAATCTTATGGAGTTTGCAGGCATAAAAGATAAAGCTGTATTTATTGGTAAGGGGCAAACTTTTGAGGTATGGGAGCCAACATTGTTTGCGGAGTATGTTAAACAGGCTAGAGAGCAAATAAAAAATACTCCATTTTCAATAAAGAAAGTTTCTCAATAGAATAAAGGGCGGTTAAAATTTGGGTAAAAAGTTGTTTAATATAGTATTTTGGGAGATACAAAAAAGGGCGGTAAAACAATTTGGGAGAATTAGTTAGTATTTTGGGAGATTTCTAACTTAGCTTTACCGCTGTAATTATTATTACATTATAATTTAAAAAAGTCAAGTATAAAAATGAATAATTCGCAAGATCATTTGCCAGTTATGCTGAGGGAAGTTTTGCAGTATATGCAACCAAAGGATAACGAACTTTATATAGATTGCACTTTTGGTGCAGGTGGTTATACAAGAGGTATGCTTGAAGTTGCAAATTGTAAGGTAATAGCTGTAGATAGGGATGCAAGCGTTCAAAAATATGCCGATAATCTAAAAGTTGAGTTTAATGAAAGGTTTGAGTTTCATAATATTAAATATAGCGATATATTAAATATTATGCATGGCAAACAGGTTGATGGAATAGTTTTAGACGTTGGCGTATCATCAATGCAGGTAGATAAAGCTGAAAGAGGATTTTCATTTCAAAAGGATGCAAAACTTGATATGAGAATGGGCAATGATAAAATTTCTGCCTATGAAATTGTTAACAATACATCAGAAAAAGAGCTTGCGGATATAATCTATAATTATGGCGATGAAGTAAAAAGCAGACATATAGCAAAAAAAATAGTTGAAAAAAGACAAATAAAGCCAATTGAGACTACGACGGAATTGGCGGATATAGTTAGGTATTTTTACAGAGGACAGGAAGGAAAAATTGATCCGGCAACAAAAACTTTTCAAGCCATTAGAATTGCGGTAAATGACGAATTAAATGAATTAAGGAAGATACTTGAGATTTCAAAAACTCTTTTGAAAAAAAATGGAAGACTTGTAGTCGTAACATTCCATTCATTAGAGGATAAAATAATAAAAGAATTTATAAAACTGGAGACAAACAAAGGAAAAAAGAAAGACAAATATTCACAGGTTAAAGAGGAAGCTGATTTTGAATTATTAACAAAAAAAGCTGTATCTCCAACTAAGGAAGAGGTTTTAAAAAATGCAAGGGCGAGATCAGCAAAACTTAGGGCGTTAAAAAAATGTTAAAGATTAGAAAAATTTTTACTATAATACAAAATATTTTATTTATAACTCTGCTTCTATTTTTAGGAAGTATGTTTTATATTAGATATAGAATGTATGTATTATCAAAAAATATTTCTTATCTTGACGAAAAAATAAAAAAATTAGAAGATAACAAAGAATTATTAACTATTGAATTAACATATTTAACCTCAACAGAACGTATATTGTCGTTGATAGATAAAAATCCATCAATTTTAAATAATAAACAGATAATAAAAGCGTCTCAATTGAAATCAAAAGAACAATTAGTTGAAATATCTTTGGCAAAAGCTAATAATAGAGTTTATGAAAACAGAAAACTTGCTGAATACAAAAATGAAAATAACAAAAGCGAAATTTAATTTAAAATATATATATAGTATAATATTGGTTTTAATTATACTTATATCAATCTATTTTACAGATATTCCATTAGCAAATTTTATAAAAAATAATATTGATAACAATACAATTAAAATATTTCAAAAAATAACATTGTTCGGTTCTTTTTTATATATAGCTATAATCAATACTATTATATTATTGTATTTATTTATAAAACAACACTTTATAAAAAATAATAATGATAAAACCATTATACTAATGTTATATGCTATTATTTCACAAAGTATAACTGCAATATTAGTGCAGCTATTAAAATTTATATTTGGAAGAATAAGACCTTTTTATTTTATTGATAATATTAAGGATACTTCAACTTTTACATTTTTTAATTATCATGATAATTTCGTATCATTTCCATCAGGCCATTCAGCAGGAATATGGGCATTAATAACATGCTTATTAATAGTATTTAAAGATAATAAATACTCTAAATTATTAATAATTCCGGGCTTTCTTATATCTATAAGCAGATTAATACTAAATGTTCATTTTTTGTCAGATATATTATTTGGATCAATATTTGGAATAGTAATTTCAAGAATAATTTTACTAAAATTAATAAATCAATTAAATAAATAATATAAACTAATAACCTATTTTTTATTGCTTTTTTTAAAAAGTAATTTATCCTTTGATATGGTTAATGTCTTTGAAATTTATAAATAATTAAATATAATATGAAACAAGAATTGGTTGATAGGTTGGTGCCCGGTGAATTGCCAACTATTGAAGAAATAGAAAAAAGATATCCAAAAAGACCTGAAGGCATGGTGGTTACAAGAATTGCACCTAGCCCTACTGGCTTTATGCATATTGGAACTGTTTATACAGCTATGACTGATGAAAGAATTGCCCATCAAAATGACGGTGTTTTTATTTTGAGAATTGAAGATACGGATACTAAAAGAGAGGTTGAGGGTGCGGTTGACGCTATACTTAAAACCTTGAATTACTGCGATTTAAACACAGATGAGGGATTGAGACTTGATGGAAAAGAATATGGAGAGTATGGCCCCTATACGCAAAGCAAAAGAAAAGATATATATAAGGCCTATGTTAAGGAACTTTTAAAGAGAGATTTAGCCTATCCTAGTTTTATGACCCATGAAGAACTTGAAAAAATGAGAGAGGAACAAACTAAGCTAAAAATTAGAACGGGTTTGTATGGACTTTGGGCTAAGGAAAGAAATCTCACGGAGGAACAAATAATTGATAACCTTGACGCCGGCAAGCCTTATGTAATTTATTTTAAGTCAAACGGCAATTTTTCAAATAAAATTGTTATTGAGGATTTGATAAAAGGTAAAAAAATATTGCCGGAAAATGATTTGGATATAGTTATTTTAAAGTCCGACGGACTTCCAACCTATCATTTTGCACATTTAATTGATGACCATTTAATGGGAACAACCCATGTTTTAAGAACGGACGAATGGTTCATTTCAACTCCTTTGCATGTTCAATTATTTCAAGCTATGGGTTGGAAACCTCCTTACTATGTTCAGCCGGCACCTATTCAAAAAATTGATAATGGAGCTAAAAGAAAACTTAGTAAGAGAAAAGATCCCGAAGCAAATTTCTTATATTATATAGAAGAGGGTTATCCTAAAGAAGTGATAATTGATTATTTAATGAATTTGGCAAACTCAAACTATGAGGATTGGAGAAAACAAAATCCTAAGGCAAGCTTTAAGGAGTTTGATTTTAATATTAAAGGTTTGAGCACAAGCGGTGCTTTGCTTGACTTCAAAAAGCTTGACAGCATGACCAGAGATTTTATGGCAACTTTAACAGCTGAAGAATTATATGATAGATTGCATGTTTGGGCTGAAGAATTTGATAAAGATTTAGCTAAAAAAATGGATGACCATAAACAAAAGTTCATTTCAATTTTTGAGATTGAAAGGAAGAATTGTGATAGAATTAGAAAGGACTACGGCAAGCTGTCCGCCATCTATAATGAAATTACCTATTTCTTTGACTTTGACTATAACCTTGATAAATTTAAACAGGATATGCCGAATGTTTCTATGGATGATGTAAAGACAATAGTTAATGACTATATTAAGAACTATAACGAAAATTTGACAAAAGAAGAATGGTTTGCCAATTTGAAATCTATGGCATCAAACTATGGCTACGCCCTCAACAATAAAGAGTTTAACCCAGAAATTCATAAGGGAAATATTTCTGATTTTATTGCAATTTTTAGATATTTAATCACAGGCAAAAAAAATACGCCAGACCTATACTCAATAATGAAAGTTATGGGCAAGGATGAAGTTGTAAAAAGATTGTCAATTGTTAATAACTAGCTGTTAAGTAATTTTAATAGCTAGTTATAGATATAATATTAGTTGATTTTTAACAAGAATTATAATTTTATTAAATTAATATGTATTTATACAATAGGTAATAATATGACAAATAAAAAAATGCTTTTTCTCTTATAGAATTATCTATAGTATTAATTATAATAAGTTTTCTTGTTGTTGCACTAGTTGGCGGTCAATCATTAATAGAGAGTGCTAGAGTCAGAAAATTTTTAAGCGAAATGAATGAAATTGAAAAAAATTTGGCAATATTCCTAGCCTCCAATGGAAGACTGCCGGGTGATATGAATAATGATGGTGCCATTGGTATGTGTCGAGGAAAAGGATGTATAGATAAACCAAGTTCAACAAAATTTCGTGGAGAATATGGAGGAAAAACAGTTGCCCTTCAAGCCGGACCATGGGTTGATTTATATTTAGACGAACTTATTGAATTTAAGCCAGAAATTGGGGATAATCTAGCTTCTTGTATATGGGGATATGAAAATATTAAAAAAAATACACCACATTTATCATCCTTAAAGGATATGTTTGCAAATGTATTTTTTACATTTTTGGATTTCACTACAAATAATCCGCGTGATAATTTTTATGGAACTAGAAATGGCATTTACTTAGCCTTTATTTTTTCTCCAAAAGACGATGCTGATCCTTCAGTATCGGCAGTTCCTGCTACATTTATGCAGAAAGCAGATTTAAAAGTAGATGACGGCAATTATCAAGGTGGTATATTAAGGACTTGCTGCTATGGAACAAATAGCAACTGCGAAAACACATATCAAGATTCAATAGATAAAAAAAATACTTGCAGTGAGTTTATTTATAAGGTTTCCGACATATAGTAAACATAAAAACTTATAAAGAAATAAATTTATTATTTAATGTTAATTTTTAAGTTTATATATTTAGTTAAATTATCTGCATCCTTTATTGTAATATCAGCACCATTTTGAAGTAAATTTTTTGAGTTATCAATTATTGATGCAGCTAAATATCCGATAACCGTTATATTAATTTTATCTTTAAACTTTTCTTTAAATTGATGACCAGCTTTACAGCCAGCTATTGAATCTTCAATTATTATTATATTGTCATCTTTGCTTGGTTTTAAATTATATTTTTTTATTATATCATTGAATGCAAATTCAAAAATATCTGGTTGTGGTTTAAATCTGCATCCTTCAATTTCTCCACATAGATAAACATTTTTGTTTAAATTAAAAATATTCTTTAATGTTGAATTTGTTATGTTTGAATGCTTTATATTAAAATCATGTGCATAGGATGATGATGTAATACACATTATTGCATCATCATTATATGAAAGTTTTTCTACAACTTTATCAATATCTTTTGTTATTTTTATTTCGCCTTTTTTTAATTCATCAAAATATTTTGTATAATATTTTTTAATATCCATCGGTTCTATATGAAGATTTTTCTTAATATAGCCATCATTTGTTAATTTTTCTAAAAACTCTTCCGGATGTCTGCCAGCTATATTTTTAAAAAAATATTCATCTGTTATAGGTTTAAGCTCGTATTTCTTTTCTTCAAAAAAAGCATTAAGAGAATCCTTATATATGGGTTCTGTATTTACAAGTGTTCCATCATAATCCCAAAAAACTATTAGCATATAATAAAAAATTATTGACTTCTTTATTTTAAAATAATGATTAAATTATTCAATAAAATACTTGTATTTTTTAAAAAATTTATTAAATTTGTCATATAAGTATTGGAAGTTGAATATGATGCATAAAAGTTTATTTGTTTTTGATATAGAGACAATACCAGATACGGACGTTTTGAAATGTCTGACAGGAAGTGAGACCACGGATATTCAAACATTAAGAAAGGAACTAGAAGATTATCATATTGAAGTGTCAGGCGGAAATCCATTTCCACGACAACCGTTTCATAAAGTTGTTGCAATCAGTTTTTTAGAGGCTGATATTGAAACATGCAGAGATGGAACAGAAACTTACAATATTACAGATTTAAGAAGTGGCGGTGTAGAAACCTCAAGCGAGGAAGATCTTATAAAAGGATTATTTAGCCATTTATCAAAAAATCCTCCAAGATTTGTTAGCTATAATGGAAGAACGTTTGATTTGCCAGTCTTAAAATATAGAGCTATGAAATATGGAGTATCAGCACCATGGCTTTATAAGTTGGGTGATAAATGGAATAACTATTCTCAGAGGTATTCTCTAGATTGGCATTGTGATCTATTGGAAGCATTTTCTGACTTTGGTGCATCCGCAAGATGCAAAATGAATGAAGTTTGTTCTATAATGGGTATACCTGGTAAATTGGATACCGATGGATCACAAGTTTCTGATTTATATGATGCTGGAAAAATCAAAGAAATAAGAGACTATTGTGAAACAGATGTCATGAATACCTATCTGCTTTATTTAAATTTTCAATTTCATTGCGGAAATATAAATAAAGAAAATTTTATTAAATGTTTAACGGAATTAAAAGACTATTTAAATAGTTTTAAAGAAGATAGCGACAAACATCATTTTGTTGAATTTTTAGAAGCATGGAAAAAGTTTGACACTAGAAAAATATTTAATAATGATGGAGGGCAAAATGGATGCTAAAAAAGAATTAAAAAATTTTATGAAGAAAAAAAATGCAGAAGCCAGAGGTGAAGTTCAGATTGAAGAAGATAAAGATGAAGGCGATACATTGAAAGACAGGCCTAGAGCAATAAATCAAGAGGCTGGTGAAGAAGACACAAGAGCTGCAAAAGCATTGGCAAAACTAAGAACAATATTAAATGCCATGCTTGTTATTCCAATAGTTCTCATGATGATTGGTTTAATTGCGTATGTTTTATTAAGATTTTTGCCATCTGCTTTTCATTTTGTAAGAAATCTTGTTATTAGAATATTAACTTCTAATTGATTGTAAAAATAATATTGATTTTTATATAATTGTTTAATATTATTATAGCAAATAAATTTGCTAATTTATTTATGAAGAGTTTTAAATATTTTATTTTTACTATTTTTATCTGCAGCTGCATGCAAAACAGTGTGGAACGAGTTAGGATTGTTGATAGCAACGGCAATCCGGCACAAATACATAAAATAGTTCCTAAATTCAATGAAGAACAAATGATTAAACAAAAAGAAGCAATAGAAAAGGCTAGATATAGTGATAATAATATTGAAATTAACAGATTTAATCAAAACTATAATAATAATATTCAACCAGAAAACGGATTCATTCCAATAAATACACAGATAGATGATCAAAATATCATAATGACAAGAAATATGTATCCGGATGATATTTTTGACGATAGAATTACAAACTACAATTATATAGAAAATAAAGAAATTAAGGAAAATAAAATAATCACAGATAATAGTGAAAAAAATATAAGCAAAACAAATAATAACATTGTTAGCTCAAATAAAAATAACAATTCTAATACAAAAAATATTATAAATTCAAATAAAAATAAAGAAGAAAAAAAATATGTATTAAATAGCGGTAGAAGAAATAATCAAAATGCCACAAACAGTTTATCATCAAAAAAGAATAATAAAGTCATAGCTGAAAGCGAAGTTATAAGTGGAAATTTAACAGAAAAAAACACAAATATTAGCTCTCAAAATAAAAATCAAACAGCACAGGCAAATAGTGCAAAAAGCAATAGAACAAAAACAACAAATCCACCTTCATCAAATGCAATTAAAACAACAAAAACATTAGATAAGGGATATTACATTCAAATAGGAATATATGGCAAGAAAGATAATGCAGACAAATCATATAATAAATATAAATCAATCAATAGGGGCGTAATTCAAGAATATTCTGTAAGTAATTCTACAAAATATAAAGTTTTACTTGGACCTTATAATAATAGAGAATTGGCAGAAAAAGATTTAGAAAAAGTAATAAAAACAGGACATTATGATGTTTATATTACAGAAAAAAAATAATTTTATAACTATAGTTGTTATGATGATGATTTTATCATCATGTCAAGCTTTTTTGCCAATGGAACCAGTTGCTACATATAATGACAGATTTAAAGCAAGCTATGGAAGTTCACTAAATAAAGCAAAAAAAAGACATTATGATAGTATTAAAAAATCTGGATATGATGGCACTGTTAGTTTTGAAAACACTGCTTATGGAAGATTAGTAAAAAGAGAACAAGACTTTTTAGAAATAAATGCTAGAAATAACCCTTATGTTGAACTTGAAAGAGCAGGTTCAACTAATGTAGAATATTTGTCCTACAATGCCGGTGCATATTATGAAGTTGAAAATAATATATTTAACGATATAAAAATTCCAAAAAATGATTTTAAATATTATAATTTAGGAAAAAAAGAATATAACGAAATTAACAATATAGAATTACAAGAAACATATGACTATATAAGCGAAATTAATAAGGAAAGATTAAAGCAAATAGAGATAGCACGTCTTAAAGAGGAATATAGACAAAGACAGCAAAAAAAAGATATTACTGTAATTGATAAGACAAAACAAGGTTTAAAAAACTTAACCGACAGAATAAAAGAATTATTAAATTAGCTAATTAGATATAAAATAAATTTATTAGGCATTCTTGATAAAGTCTCTATAATAAATTTCAGAAATATATCTTCTACCTTTAGCACCTCTTTTTAATTGAACAACTATATCAACAACATTTCTTATATAGCTTAAAATATCTTCTGGCGGCATGCCTAAACCCGCCTGCATAACCATTAATTTCAATTGTTGCAACGCCATTTCTGGAGTATCGGCGTGGAGTGTTGAAATTGAACCAGGGTGTCCTGTGTTTATAGCTCTTAAAAATGAAAAAGCTTCCGAACCTCTCAACTCACCAACTATTATTCTATCTGGTCTTAAACGCAAGCAAGCTTCAATCAAATCCTGTGTTGTAACATTTGCCCTACCCTGTCCACCTTTAGATGCAATTAGATGAACTCTATTTGGGTGTAATGATAAGTCAATTTCTCTAGCATCCTCAACGCTAATTAACCTTTCAATTGTTGGTATAGCTCTTAAACAGGCATTTGTGAATGTCGTTTTACCTGTAGATGTACCACCTGATATTATTATATTTTTTCTACTAAAAATAGCCTTATATAAAAATTGTTTTATCATGCCCGCTTTAAGTAGCTTAGACAATATAATTTGTGAATCATCTTTAATTGCTCCAACAGACGTTGAATCAAAAGCACCCATTTTTTCATAATCCTCAAGAGTCCAAGCTAAATCACTCTTCTTTCTGATTGACATTATAACAGTATCATTTTCACAAGCTGGTGGAAATACAACCTGAATACGGTATCCTGAAGGAAGCGTTGCTGATAATAAAGGTTGTTCTTCACTTATTTTCTGGTCCGTAGCTTGTGCAACAAGTCTAGCAAGAGACTTAAGATGCCTCAAATCATAGCCAGGTAGATCAACCTTAAACATATCTCCTCTTTTTTCAACCCATGCTTCATTTGGATAATTTATTGAAATTTCCGCAATTCCTTCTTTACTAAGAATTATATTTATAGGTTTTAAATATACATCTAAAGCTTCAAAATTACTTGGCATTAGCTACCTCTCTTAAATATAGGTAAAGTAACATCTTGAGTCACCATTATTATAATTTTTTCGCCTTGTGGAACTCTTATAACTGGTTTTTGTTCCGCTATATCATCAACTATATCCTGTGCATCATCCATAAAATCTTGCGTAGCACTTATTAAAGCATAATCAGAAGCTTTACCACTTGTTGTTGTAGTTTCACCAGTTAATGAACTTATAGTATTTGTAATACCCGTAGAACCGCTCATTTTCTCAACTGCAAGAGATGTTCCGACGCTTAAAACACTTGATAAAAATGAATTAGCCAATTGCTGTGCATATCTATTATCTAAATCACCCTGAACACCAGCTCTGCCCAACCTATCTGCACCAATGGAAGCAATATTTAAACTCATTCCATCAACTCTAATAATTCTGTTCCAATTAATTGTAACTCTTGTTTGTCCAGAAGCAACGTTTGTAGCATAGGTTCCAACAACTCTTGATCCTCTAGGTATTAATATATTTTTTCCCTCTTCAGCATATACATCTCTAGTAATAACAGCTCTAACTGTTGCAGCTAAATCCGTATCAATTGCTGTTTCTAAAACAGCGCTGATAACCTTTCCTTGCAAAATAACTCTAGTTAAATCAGTAACTTGTGTTGGCATAACATCTGGAGCCTTGCTTTGTATATCAAGTTTTGCATCTGTATAGGACAAAATAATAGCATCAGAATCTTGTGGCAAACTATTTGCAGGTCCTGCACCGCCACTCATTTTAAAAATTGGTGCAGCCCTTCTTTCCTGTAATGCTCTTTGTCTCTGAATTTTCGCTAAATTAGCAGCCTCTTCTTCCTGTTGTTTTGCTAAAATATCTTCATCACTCAATGATGCAGCCTGTTTTTCTGGAGAATATAAACTACTTGCAATATCATCAGTCGTATCCCTTTTTGGTTGTTCCTGTGGCTTTACTGGAGTTATTGGAGTTGGTTGTTGAATTTCTGGAGTTTGAATTGGCGTTTGTTGGTTTGCCAACTTAGCCATTTGTTCTTCCATCATTTGTTTCATTTTTTCTTCAATCATTCTGTCAACTTCCTCTTTTGTAAAGGTTTCCTCGTCTTTTTGTTCAACGCCTGCAGCTATTTGCTGTTTTATTTCTTCTGGCAATGTTGGAATTTCAGGTAAAGCTGGAACCTGCACATTTGTATCAGGAGTATTTGGAAAAGCTGATGTTATTGATGTATCTAGAACACCAGTTGGATCAAATCCTAGATCTGCTGAATCTCTTGACGGAGTTTGACCGGATCCGCTAATAATAATTTCATTGGTATTTACTGGTTCCTGTGTATCAGATGGTTCTTTTAAAAACACAAAATATATAACAGCAGAAACAAAGATAGTGATTAAAAGAATAATCATTATTTTACTTTGTTTAGAAGTTCCGACACCTATACCTTCATCTTCTGCTTCTGCAATGTCATCATTTTGATTTTGATTCTGTCCTTGATTTTGCTGCATAATATTTCTCCCAATAACCTACTATTTATTTTCAATATTAAATTGTTATTGTCAAGATATTTTATATTTATAATTTAATGTCATTACAGAAATAAAAATTGCACCAATCAACGCAAACAGCATATCCTTTTGCGTATCCCAAATATCTCCCTGCGTTCCAAGAAATTCCTCAGCACCCTGCCCCAAAATAACAGCACTTAAAAACTCAATCAGTTCATAAAATGCACTAAATGCTAAAGATACAGAAACACAAATAAAATTTAGCATAAATGTATTTTTAAATTTATACTTTTTTACAAACAGTTCTTTCATAATCAAAAATGGAGTAATACCCTGCACAAAATGTCCAACCTTATCATAGTTATTTCTTGACCATCCAAACCAATCTTTTGCATATTCAAATAACGGCACCCTTGCATAAGAATAATGCCCACCAACTATTAAAATAATCATTTGAACCATTATAAAAAAATTCAAGATATCTGATATATTCACATTTTTATTGTATAAATAAAAAATTACAATAACACCAATATAAACCGGCAGCACTTCTAAATACCAAGTTAAAGCATCAAAACATCCAATATAGGAAGCAGAAGCAAAACATACTATTAAAAAATACAAAATAAACAATAGCTTATTTTTATAAAATATTTCATATACTTTCATAACTGCCCCGCCACAATTTATTTATTGCCAATTGTCAATTTTAAATCCTCAATTTTATTTAAAATACTTTTATCGTCAGTATTTTTCTTAGCTAAATCAAGATAATTTCGTGCTTTAACATTATCTTTTATATTCGCGTAATATTCTGCAAGACTCAAATAGGACAAGCTTAAATCACCATTATTATAATATGCTTCAGCCAAAAGTCTTAAAGCACTGTTATCCTCTTTATCCCGTTGAATTATATAATTTAGGTCATTTATAGCATAATTATACATATTTTTTTGTTTATATTTTATAATAATAAAGGCTATCATCTTTTTAATCAAAGTATTGTCCTTTATCATTTCATCAGCCTTTTGATAATTGATTAAAGCATTTTGTATATCATTCGCCTTCAAATATATATCTCCTTTAAGTTCATAAAAATATGGGTTGTCCTTATATTTGCCAATTAAATAATTAGCCTCATCCAATGCTTCTTTAGTCCTATTATTATTCATATTAATTATACTGCTTGCATAGATTCCATAGTCAGTTCCTTTATCAATATCAATTTTTGAAATATTGCCCTGATTTGTATTATAGGCTAAAATTTTAGCTTTTATAAAATTAAATTCATCCCCATATCTTTTATTAAAAGCATCATTACTATATTTTTCTTTAGTCATTTTATTTTGAATAAACTGTCTCCTGTTTCTACTCAATGGGTGTGTAGAATAGTATTCCATCTCATCAGAATATTGAAGCTCACCCATATAGAACTTATCCATTGACTTTAAAAGTGCGGAAGATGATAAATTATTTGCATTCAAATAATCCGTTGCAAGATTATCAGCCGCTTCTTCCTGCGTCCTTGTATATTTCAAAATACTTTGCTGCTGCGTATGCATAGCTCCAAAAATTATAGCCTGTCCCAATTCCGGCACACCGGCAATCAAAGCACCAACGCCAAGCAATATTGAACCTATGCTTATAGCCTGCGTATTTTTTAAATCTTCATTTAGCCTGGCAAGATGCCCCGCAGAAATATGTCCAGTTTCATGGGCTATTATACCCAATACTGCATCCGGTTCATCAAAGCTTGTCAGAGTTCCCGTATTCACAAAAATATTTTGCCCGCCCATCACAAATGCATTAATTGAATTATCACTGACTATATAGAATCTTATATCATTAGGATTAAGCCCCGCAGACCTAAAAATCGGCGTAGAAATTTCCTTCAAAAAACTTTCTATTTCCGTATCTCGTATTAAAGATATTCTTCCTCCAGCCGCAAAAACACATTGCACAAACAAAAAATAAAAAATAAATATTTTAATTATCTTTTTCATATTTTACATGATAATATATATTTGTTTTTCCATAATCTGCCTCCACATGTTCCTTTTTAATACAGGGAAAAACATCCCTATTTCTCAATTTTCTAATAGCAGTAATTATAACACTTCCCGCCCTCAATTCTCGCTTCATTTTTTCTTCAAGTTTCAAATACAAATCTTCCGCATTTTTCATTGGATAGTGCATAAAAATCATATCAAACTTACTTAAATCAACATTAAAAAAGTCCTCATTTATAAACTCTATTTTTGAAGACAATTCCACATAGTTTTGCAGCACAAAATTTTGAATTTCTATTGATTTATCATACAATTCTTTCAACAACTCTATTCCCACACATCTCTTCAAATTAGGCAAAAGCAATGCGGTTCCAATAACAATCTTGCCAGTTCCGGAACCTAAATCGCAAAAAGACGAAACATTCTTCAAAAAAGGTTCAAGAGAAGGAGAGCTATAAACCTCTTTCAATCCATCAAAATCAATTTCTCCATATATCAAATGTTTTATTTCATCATCAGACATTTTATTTCTAGCCTTCCACGAAATAGAAGAACCATTAACATCGCTATACAAACTATAAAAAAATTCTTTTGAATTCAAAATAAAACCTTCATCAAAATTCATAAAACACCCTAATTACTTAATCAAATAATATAAAATAATATTTATTTATCAAGCACATTCATAAAGAAATTAAAGCTTGAAGGCAAGGGGATGCAAGCGACTTGCGAAGCAAGGCATTTGCAATCAGCAGTGAAAACAAGGCGGGGGACATGCAAGCTTGCTTGCAATGGCAGCTTGCGACCCACAGCAGTTTACCATAGCGTAGCGGGGGAAGAAAGCGAACGTTTGCCAAAGTGCCAACTGAACGAAGTATAAATTGAAAATTAAAAATCAGCCTTCGGCAGAGAATACTCTAAGTTTCAAGCACCCTGCCAGCCTCCCCATGAAGGAATCACATTTTTGCCCTTCTAAAGAGTCTCTCCCATCTATCCCAGTATGAGCACCAATACTTTGCCCTGCAAAAGGCCTGGCACTAATCACATTACCATATGAAAGGCTCCAACTCGCCCAACCTATCAAGGGGCCGACAACTTCACACCCCTGTGAATGGTTCCTTTATCTCCACCCATGTGAAGGGACTCTCCAATTCCTCCCATGTGAAGATGCACCATCTCCACCCTCCTGTGAAGACAAGCTCTCGATCCACTGTGAAGACGGCCTCTCAGCACCCCTCTGTGAAGACAGTCTTTAGTCCCCCCCCCCTATGAAGGCCCAACCCCAGAACCCCCCTGCGAAGGGCCACTACCCGACCCGCCCCTGTGAAGGGGGGTAAGGGGGGTTCACCTCCCTTTGTAAGGGAGGATGTCAACGAAGTTGACAGATGTGTTGACAAGATAATCAAAAATAAACTTTTTGTCTCACCTTATAATGGAGGTGCTGACGAAGTTAGCGGTGGGTTGACAACAGAATTAAGAATTGGCTTGGATTTTTTGCCTCCCTTCGTAAGGGAGGTGTCCCGAAGGGACGGTGGGTTGACAGAGAAATTAAAAATTAAAAATTAATCTTTAACAGAAAATTAAAAATAAAAAAGATAAATAATAAAGTAATAA
>CALXSB010000015.1 GCA_944391005.1 uncultured Rickettsiales bacterium
AAAAGGAAAATGTGCGTGCCCATTATTTTTCTTTTTCATGTATTGATACAATTTTTGCGACGCAATAAATATAAAAGCTCCTAATAGGCTGCTAAATAATATTGGGTCCATATATATGACATACAATATTACCTGTGGCGTATATACAACTTCTTTAATATATATAAAACCTATCATGGCAATAGAAATAAACATTATTAGAGGATTTCTTCCCCTAAAATTCCAATTTTTTTTATCACAGAATAAAATAGTCCAATAGCCAATAATTGCCAATAGAGCACCGGCCCATAATCCAACTATTGAATCTTGAACGCCAAGCTTACGGGCTAGAGTTAGTGATGCACCAATTGCAATAGTGCAAACAGCACAGGCAGGATTGGCAAAAGAGGATTTTATTAGTGCTAAAAAAGATAATGTAATAAATGAAATTATTTTAAGCATATAATAAACTATATATATTATTAATAATATCTATTAATAATACTATATATTAAAATGTCAATATATTTTTTGTTTGCAATTAAAATTTTTTAGTGTTTACTATAATAGATTTATAAACACTTTTACAGGTAGAAAATGGAAGAAGATTTAAAGGTGGAAAAACAGCTGCCAATTGAAACTATGAAAAAGGCCTATAGAGGTATAACCTATATAGCACATCCATTGCGTATGAGAATATTGGAATTTCTTGATGTCAACGGCTCTTCTTCTGTCTCTCAGATAACTAAAGCTCTAGACGAAGATCAAATAATAGTATCTCAAAGTTTAAAAAAATTAAGGGATGCAAACCTTGTAAAAACTCAAAGAAAGGGCATATTTATATACTATAGTATAGACGAAGAATATCCAGCAAGCTTGTTTAAATGCATTAGAAAATTATATGGATACATGACAAACAACTTAAAATTTTTAATTGACGATCACAAGGAAATTTTGCCAACAGATTTTACAATTCTAGCTGCTAGCCGTGTAAAACTATTTGCTAATTTTGATAAAATGAGAATTTTAGAATATCTAATTATTAATGAAGAATGTTGTGTATCAAAGATAGCCGAAGGTGTTGGGCTTGAACAATTAAAGGTATCTCAATATTTAAAAAAACTACTTGAAGATGGTTTTGTAAAATCCAGAAGAGATGGGCGTTTTGTTTATTATAAAATAACAAAAGGCGTTCATAGAACCGCATTAAAATGTATTCATAAACGATATATTACTTTAAAAGATAAGAACTTATTTTAGAATAATTAGTCAATCAAAATAATAATTATTAGATATAAAATAAACCCCATTTTATGAGGTTTAATATATTCAATAACTTTTTATTTAAAATTAAAATTTAAAACCACCAAACTTTTTGTTAAATTTAGCAATTTGATCATCTTTAACATTAACGAAAGCTTGTTTGCCATCTTTCCATGCTGGATGATTATATGGATCTAAATCCAATACTATAACACTACCTTCTTTTCCGTAGCATGATTTTGTTTTAAATTCACCACCATCTGTTGTTTTAACAATAATCATATGATAGTCTGGATGAATATCTTTTTTAGCCATTTCAATTCCTAATATTTAATTTAATAAACTTTACAGTCTCCTATTTTAAAACATTTATTTATTTAATCAAGAAAAAAATATATAAATAATAAAATTTTTCTAAATTGTTAAGCGGAACTAATAAATAAATTGACAATTTTCTAAAAAATTATACAATTATATATATTATAAATATTTTAAAAAATAGATGAATTATAATATTTTTAATAAGAAGAATTATGCAACAAAAGAACGGGCAGAAAATATTTCTCCAATTTTACCTGCATATTTAGTCCATAAAAGGTATATAGATCAAGACAGGGCATTTTTTGATAATATATTTACTGATTATGAATATAAAACAATAATTGAACATTTAAAAACTGATGGTCAAAAACTAGACGGTAATGATTATGTATTTATAATATTAGCTTCCTATATGATAGGTGAAGATGATAGAATATTTCTTAGAGATTATTTAATTGAAGCTGATAGAAAAAATGTGTTAAATTGCCATAACTATATTACCTTGATGAATGCAAGTGAAATGCTTAAAAATAAGAAATTGTCAAAAGAATTTGCTGAATGGGCCTTTAATAAAAAAACTATAAATGAGGAAATTATATTAAGATTATTTAGCTATTTAAATGAAGAAAATAGATATAGAGAGATAGGAGATAAAATAATTGCACTTACGCAAGATAATTTTTTTAATAATAGCACTAAATCTTTTGTAGAAAACATTTTTAAAATTGCTTTTGATTGTTCTCTTAAACTTTATGATTATAATAAGATTATCTATTTTGCAGATAAATTATCTTCAAAATTAGATTTAAATTCAAAACCTATGCAAAGATATATTGAAAAAATAATAAAAACAAATAAGCAATATGATTCTGTGAATATTATGAGTCTTCTCAATAAAATTGGTGCCTATAATTTGGTAATAAAGATTGGCCAAGAGTTGAATAATAAAAAGAATCTTAATGATTCTGAATATGCACAATTTTTACTCGCTTGCTATAAGAATGAAGACGATCTGCTTATAGATAGATTTTATAATTCAAAGGTAATAGATAAATATAAATATGAAAAGTTAATAGATGTTTTTTTTGAAGCTAAAGAATATGGTGCTGTAATAAAAATTTCTGATAATGCAATAGCGGAAAATAAGATAGCAAATGATTATATATATAATAAAATTTCTGAAGCCTATAGAAGAACAAATAATTTACACGAGTCAGAGTTAATAGAGCAAGAGCCCTATAATGATTATATTAAAGAAATTTTTGTAAGAGAAAAAAATTATGAAAGAGTTGTAAAAATTGCTTTAAATGCTGATTCTGTAGGAAAATTAAATGTTATTGGCTATAATTATCTTAAATATTCTTTTAATAATTTAGACGATAGCGTTAAAGAAAAATATAAAAAACGTTTTAATGAACTATCAAAGAGATTTGAAGTAGATAAATCCTGCAATATAAAAAATAATTCAATATAAATTATTAAAAAATATTTGTATATATTAAAATATTATTTTATTTATTAAAATAAAAAAAACTTGAAAATAAATCATTCAGTTTTTAACATTTTATAGTTCAATAAATTTAAATTCAAATATGAAAAATGAAACAGAGGAAAAAGTCCTAATATTACTAGGAAAAGCTGGTTGTGGAAAAGGAACGCAAAGTGAAATTTTAAAAAATAAATATAACCTATTTCACATTTCAACTGGTGATATTATAAGAGAAAATATAAAAAATGACACTGAACTTGGTAAAAAAGTAAAAGAATATACTTCAAAAGGACAATTGGTGCCGGATGAAGTCGTTTGTGAAATTGTTTTAGACAAAGTTCATCAAATAAGAGAAAATAATGAGGAAAACTATAATGGATTTATATTTGATGGTTTTCCAAGAACTTCTATACAATTAGATTTTTTAGCAAACGAAGTCTTAACTATCTCATCAAAAAGTTTTATCATAGATTATATTCTTGATGATGAAACAACTAAAAGTAGAATAAAAAATAGAGCAAAAGAGATGGGCGATAAGGCTAGAAAAGACGATCTTGATGATAACATAATTCAAAATAGATTGGAAGAATATAATAAAAATCATTCTATTATTTTAGATACTTATAAAAAATATAGTGATAAAATATCTTTTATAAAAGTAGATGCTAGAGAAAATAAAGAAAGTATTTTTGAAGAAACTTGTAAATGCATTGATTCTTCAAGATATTTATCAGATATACATAATAAAAAAATTGAGAATAGTCTTAATAGCAAAAAATCATTATCATGTTGTTTATAGATATTATTATTGCAAGATTTTTTCTTGCAATATTTCTATATTACTTCTTTTATGCCGCTTATACTTCTTGCCAAAGATTTAAATCTATCCAATTCAAGTTCATTTTGAATTTCAATTTCTAATTCTATTTTTTGATAAAAATCTGTATTGCTTATTGTAGAAACATTTGCAATATTAATTTTTTTCTCAGCACATAAGTTGGCAAGTTTTGCAAGGATTCCAGGTGTATTGTCAAGTATTATTGTAAGTTTAGAATTATATCTATTATTTGTGTTTTTACTCCATTCTAGTTCAATAATTCTGTCATTTTTTATATTTTTTAAAACATTGCAATTCTTTTTATGAACAGTTATGCCAGTTCCGCTATTTATCACTCCAACTATTTCGTCCGGAGGAATTGGATAACAACATTTTGCGTATTTGTATGCTATATTTTTATCTAAACCTTCAATTCCAGTTGATTTATCTTTTTGATTTGTTATGGTTATTTTTAAAGATTTATCTTTTTGAAGTAAATTATTTTTAAAATATTTTTTTTGTAAGTTTGGAAATAGAATATTTATAATTTCTTTTTCTTTTATTTTTTCTTGTGCCACTAATGAATATATATCTTCTACAGATTTACCTTGATTAAACTTTCCTAAATTTTTTTTAATCATTTCATCAGTTATTGGAAGTTTTAACTTTTCAGATAAACTTTTAATGTCAGCACGTCCAATTTTTTCAAACTCTTCTTGTCTAGAATTTCTTATAACAGCTTTTATTTCGCTTTTTGCTTTACCGGTCTTTACAAAATTTAACCATTCTTCTTTAACTTGTATTGTTTTTGCGGTTAATATTTCAACATCATCTCCACTATTTAAAGGTGTTCTTAATTGAGAGAGGACTCCATTTATTTTAACACCACAACAAGTATTTCCAATATCTCTGTGTATTGCGTATGCAAAGTCTATACCTGTTGAACCAATTGGAAGATTGATAATGTCGCCTTTTGGAGTATAACAAAAAATTTCATCTTCATATATTTCATATTTTAAGTCTTCAAAATTTTCAACTTCATAATTTGTGTTTTCTAAATTTTGTATTAATTCTCTTAAAACATTGTATTCTTGAAGATTATTTTCTCTTGATATATTTTGTTTATACATCCAATGTGATGCGACACCATATTCTGCTATTTTATTCATTTCTTCCGTTCTAATTTGAATTTCAATCTTAACATTTTTTGGTCCTATTATGACTAAATGTATAGATTGATATCCATTTAATTTCGGTTTGTTTATATAATCTTTAAAAGTATTCGGAACCATTATATAATTTGAATTAATACATCCCAATGCTTTATAACAGTCCTGCATATTCTTTACTATAATACGAAAAGCTATTATATCTTTTAATTTTTCAAAAGATATTGATTTCTTTTGCATCTTTTTCCATATAGAATATGGTTTTTTTATTCTACCAATTATTGAGCAATCAATTTTATTTTCAAAAATTAACTTTAATTTAAGTTTTTTTAATATATCGTCTATTATATTTTTCTGATTTTTTGTAGCCTTTCTTGTATTTCTTAATATTTCTTCTCTTTCTACGGGGAATAACTCTTTAAAGCACAAATCTTCAAGTTTTAATTTTAGCTTATACATACCAATTCTTTCTGCTAATGGAACATATATTATTAATGTTTCGCTTGAAAATCTGTCTCTTCTTTCCTTTTCCTGCATTCCATTTATAGTTTCCATATTGTTAAGAACATCTAATAATTTTATTATTAGAATTCTTATATCTTTTGCAGTCGCTAAAATTAATTTTCTAAAATTCTCAATATTTTTTTCTGTCCGTGATGTTAGCTTCTTATTTTCTATTTTTGTTAAGCCATCAACTAAAAAAGCAACTTCTTTACCAAATATTTTAGCTATGTCATCTAGCGTTGTTTCTGTGTCCTCTACTGTATCGTGCAATAATGCAGCTATTATACTGTTTTCGTCAAGTTTATATTCTGATGCTGAAATTGCTATGCTTAAAGGATGAATAAAATAAGGCTCGCCGCTATTGCGTTTTTGATTTTTATGAGCCTCTTTAGAAAAATTATAGGCCTTAATTAGTAGAGCATCATTTTTGATTTTTGTATTTTTTTTAATTGTTTCTAAAAATTCTGCTTCACTAATTATCATTTTCAAATTTATTTATCGTCAAAATCTTCGTCAGAAGAATCAATATCGTTGTCTAAATTATCATAATATTCTTCATCTTCATCTTCGGAATCAATGTCTGAATCGTCATCATCACTTAAATCTTCATCATCTAAAGAATCATTAATATTGTCATCAATAGACATATCTGACTCTGAGTCTTTTTTGGAATCATAAACGGCACTATCATCAAAATTTTTAAATAAAGCTTGATTTTTAATACTATCTTGCAATTCCTTCTTTAACTGTTGAATATCCAATAAATTAGCTGCTATTTCTCTTAAAGCTATAACTGTATTTTTTTCTACTTTATTTGAAACATACAACTTTGGAGAACCATTCATTAACTGTTTTGCTCTATAACTAGCAATTAAAGATAATTCAAACCTATTTGGTATTATTTTTAAACAATCTTCAACTGTAACTGCTGCCATTTTTTACTATATTTATTAATAATTAATTTTCTTTCTAGAGAATATAGTCTTTAATTATTTATTTCAAGTTTTTTTTAAAAAATAAAATCATTGCTATTTTTAATAATAGCAATGATTTTTATATACTATTAATATGTTCTACCAAAATTGTTTATTCTATTTCTTTTTATATATCTATGGATAAAACTATTTGATGAGTCGCTGTTTTCAAATTCTAGATTAAAATTTTCGTTTTGTTTATAATTTTTTGAAAATATTGTGCTTCTGGGATATAAATTTTTTATATCTGATATTTTTTTGTCATCTTCTATAAAATATTTTTTTGCTATTGAAAATGGAGCATTAATAGTATGGTATAAAATTTTAAAAGGCAATTTTACTGCTTGTTTTACTATGTTAATAGTTGCATTGACTAGTCTATTATTTGTATTTATAAAATACTTGCTAGACTTTTTTGATTGTATAATATCTTCAGCATTATTTAAATTTACCATTGTGTATATTGCACAGTCATTTGTATATACATTTTGTTGTGGGACATTAACTTCATAAACTTCACCATTTTTAAATTTCCAATTTACACATCCTGATAATGAATCCATTAGGTAAAATTTATCATCTTTTTTGTATAATGCAGCAAAATGGTTTGGGGAGTGCAAAATAATTTTATTTTTATTTATTTTTGACAAATCTATTTCAATATTTTCTTTTAATATTTCTCCATAGATGTTTTGTGTATAATTATTTTGTTGAAAAAATTCTTCAATATTAAAGCCCCCACTTAATAAAATATCGCTGATATCTAAAAAATCATTTCTTCTTAATCCTTGGTTAGTTTTAAATTCTTCAACAAAAAGATTTATTTGGTTATTGTATTCCTCATTATTAAACATAATTTTTTTAAAGTTGTCGATCTATAAAAATTATATCAAAAAAATATGAACATGTCAAATATATTTAATAAAAGCTTGATTTTTTCATAATAAAGAATAGCTTAATCTATGGTTTATATTGAAAAAGTTATGCTAAATAGAAAGAGACGAGTTTTAATTTCATGCTATTCTGAGTCATCAAGAGAAAGATTAAGGACGCTTTTGCTAGAATATGGACTTAGTTCTGCTTTTGTTAAAGATTTTAATGAGTTAAAGGGACTTAATGACGGGCAGATAGGGCTTGCGAGACTCGCTATAAAACATGGTTTTGAATGCAGTGATTTAGTGGTTATAACTGAACAGGATTTATTTGGTGAAAAAATTATAAAGACATCCAATGATAGTGGAAAAACTCTTGAAAAAATATTAAGGGAGCAAAGCAATTTAAATATTGGAGATTTAATTATCCATAAGGATTATGGGCTGGGCAGGTTTACGGGCTTGGAGACTATAGGTTTAGGCGATGTAAAGAATGATTATTTAAGAATTGAATATGCTGGCAAAACTAATCTTTTTATTCCAATAGAAGATTTTGATTTAATTACCAGATATGGCGATTATAATGAGGATGTTGAACTTGACAGATTAGGTTCTGAAAGATGGGTTATAAAGAAGAATAAAGTTAAAGAAAAACTTGAGGTAATAGCTAAGGACTTAATTAAAATTGCATCTCTTAGAAAAATATCAAAAGCACCGATTCTTGTGCCCAATGAAAATGAATATAAGGAGTTCTGTGCAAGGTTTGAATATACGGAAACTGATGATCAGCTTAGGGCTATAAAGGATATTGAAAGCGATTTTAAAAAAGGCATACCCGCTGACAGGCTTGTATGCGGTGATGTTGGATTTGGCAAAACTGAAGTGGCGTTGAGGGCTGCGTTTATAGCTGCAAGCAGTGAAAAAAATGCCGTGCAGGTGGCTTTGGTTGTGCCGACTACTCTTTTATGCAAACAGCATTATTCATTGTTCAAGGAAAGGTTTAAATATACGGGCTTGAATGTTGCCAGTATTTCAAGGCTTTCCAGTGCCCATGAAAATGCTAAGACTAGGGAAGGCTTGGAGAAAGGAACTGTTGATATTGTAATTGGAACCCACGCTTTATTGTCGGATAAAATTAAGTTTAAGAATTTAGGTTTTTTGATAATAGATGAGGAACAGAGATTTGGGGTGAAGCAAAAGGAGAAGTTGAAGGAAATTAGTGGCGGCATTCATCTTTTAACTCTGTCGGCAACGCCAATTCCACGAACCCTTCAAATGTCAATGACAGGCATTAGGGATTTAAGTTTGATTACTACTCCGCCCGTTGATAGGCTTAATATAAATACATATGTAATGGCTTTTGATGAATTGGTTCTAAGGGAGGCTATAAATAGAGAGTTAAACAGGGACGGCAAAGTTATTGTAGTTGTGCCTAGAATTTCTGATATTCCTCAGATTGAAGCTAAATTGTCCAATGCATTGAAAAATGTAAAATATAATATAGCCCATGGACAAATGAGCGGAACTATGCTTGATAATATTATAAATGATTTTTATGACAATAAATTTCAAGTATTAATCGCAACCACTATTGTTGAAAATGGCCTTGATATTCCAAAGGCGAATACTATAATAGTATATAGGGCTGACAGGTTCGGTTTGTCCCAATTGCATCAATTAAGGGGCAGGGTAGGGCGAGGCAAAGAAAAGGCCTATGCCTATCTTACAACTAATCCAACGGACACTATAAGCGAAAATGCAAAAAAGAGATTAAAGTCTATTGAATCAATACAAGAAATTGGCGGCGGTTTTGCAATTGCCAGTGATGATATGGAAATTAGGGGAAGTGGAAATATAGTTGGTGAAGAACAATCGGGACATATTAGAGAAGTTGGTGTTGAATTGTATAATCAGATGTTGATTGAAGCCGTAAATAAAATCAAAAGCGATGGTGATTTTAAACTTCAAGAATATGATTTTTCGCCTCAAATAAAGCTAAATGTTTCTACAACTATTGATAAAAATTATATTGATGATGTTGTGCTAAGACTGAGCTATTATAAAAGATTGGCTGATGTAAAGGATGAAAAAGAAAGAACGACAATTCTGTTGGAAATGGAAAATCGTTTTGGAAAAGTTCCGGAAGAAATATACAATCTATTAGAGATTGCAAAATTAAAATCGTTGTGCAAAGAATGCGGTATAAAATTGCTTGAGTATAGAGAAAATTTTATAGATATTACATTCTATAATGATAAGTTTAGAAATCCTGATTATTTAATCAAACTCATTAAAGATGGAAAAGCAAAAATGTTCAAACAAAATGTGCTGAGCTTTCCTGCGGCTAAAAATAATTTGTTTGAGAATATAGAAGATATATTGTGGAATTTAAAAAATGCTTAGATATTATATTGAACTTATAAATTATGTATTTTCTATTGACAATATAAAATAAATGTTGGACTATTTTACAGTATAATATTTTTTTGTGTTTATGTGGTATATTTTTAGACATGGTGAAACTTTGCACAATAAAAATAAAATAAGGCAGGGCAGGTGTTCATCAATGTTGTCTTTAAAAGGTGTTGATCAGGCAAAATCCTATGGCTATAGGCTATTGGAACAAAAGGAAGATTTAAATAAATTTAAGGTTTTATCAAGTCCAATGGTTAGAACAAAAGAAACGGCACAAATCATATGTGAAATAACTGGGCTTGATGCATATGAAAAAATAAAAGAAGAAGAATTGCTTAATGAATCTGACCTAGGCGTTTTTACCAATATACCATTTAAAGTGGTTCAAGAAAAATATGATAAAAGTTTATATGAAATTAATGACATATGGAGTTATAGATATCCTGAAGGTGAATCATTTGATGATGTATATGAACGAATATTAAAATTTATAGATAAATACAAAAATGAAAAGGATCTGTTGATTATTACTCATGGATGTTGTTTTGCTTTTTTTAAGTCCATTCTATCTAAGCAAAGCAAAGAAAGTTTAACTAAAGAAGTACTGAGACCTAGTCAAAACTATTTTATAAAATATGATGGCAAAAAATTAGAATTAATTTAATTCTGTGGTTTTTTGACTGATGGTTAAAAGTTCTTTTATACGTTGTTTTTCTAACATTTTTGTAAAATATGATAATTCTTTTTGAAAATTATCATAGGTCGTTGGTATTTTTTCCTTTGGGTTTATTTCGCCTTCTTTTGCAGAATCTTGGGCTTTTAAAACTTGTGATACCCTAAACTTTTGCTGTATTGTTCTTATGGTATTTACTGTTTTAGGCAATAATTTTTGTGGCTTTTCGTATTCTGTTTTTGGTGGCAGTATTAATTGATCTGCGTGATCTTCAGTCAAAATCATTTCTCTAGTTATAACTTTAATGTTTTTGGATGGTATATCAGAAAATTCAATAAATTGATTATTGGCTTGAAGTATTACTTTTCTTATGGTTTCGTATGATTTAATGAAGCTTTCCTTTTCTACATTTCTAATAACATCGCCACGGTTTTTCATTTCTAACATTCTATAGTTTACTGATATCCAGCTGTCTATGGGGTTGACATCTAAAACATTTATTTCTATTGAAAATCCATTTTCCTTTGCCTGTTTTATAGTTGTATTTACTGAGTTTTTATTTAAGAATGTATTTTCTAGTAAAAAATTTATTTTTTCATCTAAACATTTAGCTATCAACAGTTGAATTAATAAATTTTTAAAATATCTTGTTTTAAGTTCATAGTTTTTTGGATCTTTCATAAAATCGTTGTGTTTTGGATGAAATTTTCTGTAATCATCTCCATTTATGAGAATCATATTTTCCTTTTTTTTAATATATTCTCTTAGGGACGTCTTTCCTGAGCCGGGCTGTCCTATTGCGTATATTAATTTTGGCTTATTTGATGGTGTTTTTAAACTATTGTCTAAATCATTCCACAATTTTTCAAATGATTTTAGAACATCGTCAAAATTTTCAACCTCAGCTGCTTTTTTATCGCAGCTTTCTTTTAGCTCACTTATTTTTGTCTCTAACATATTATACCACTTTTTATGCTAAAAAAAGGAATTATTTCTAATTCCTTCATAAATTATTTTATTTGATCTATCGGCTTTCCATTTTGATCCCAACCTTCAAATATTGATTGGTTGGCTTTGCAAACACTATCAATTTCTTGCCATTGTTTTAACAGTTCTTCCATATACATTAATGGAATCATATTATGAATATCAGAACCGCCGTTTAAAGGTTCCGGATGGGTTTCAATAAATAATCCGCCAACCATGCCGCTTGACAATGCTGCTCTTGCCATAAATGGTGCTAATTCTGCTTGTCCGCCAGATGATGAACCCATAGCTGCCGGCTTCTGAACTGAGTGGGTTGCATCCATTATTACAGGATAACCGGTTTGTGCCATTATAACAAAACTTCGCGGATCAACAATTAAATCTCCATAGCCAAAAGATGTTCCTCTTTCTGTTAAACATATATTGGTGTTTCCAGCCTCTTCAAATTTTCCTATAATATTTTGCATTTCTGCAGGCGCCTGAAATTGTCCTTTCTTTAAATTGCATGCTTTTCCAGTCTTTGCCATAGCTACAGATAAATCTGTTTGCCTTATCAAAAATGCTGGCTGTTGAAGCATATCAACGTGTGGTGCTACTAACGCCGGTTGTTCATTTGTATGAACATCTGTCAATACCGGAACTTTGAAGGTTTTTCTGAGCTCATCAAAAATTTTCATACCTTCCTCAATGCCAATGCCTCTTTTGCCATTTATTGAATTTCTATTTGCTTTGTCAAAAGATGCTTTAAAGATGTAGTTAATCTTTAATTTTTCTGTGATTTTTACTAATTTTTCACAGATTTTCATTGCTAAATCCCTTGATTGCAATTGGCATGGACCAGCCATTAGTGTGAAAGGCAAGTCGTTTCCTATTGTTATTTCTTTGACTTCTCCACCACCAACCTTGATATGTTTAAAGATCATATATTTTTTAATTTATTTTTATTGTTTATATTATTATATAATTATTTTAAAAAGTCAAATTTAGATGTTTTAGTGATTAGTTTATTAGTATATTATATTCCCTATCAAAAATTTTATATTTATTATTTAATTTTATAAAATTATTCAAATAGTCCTTATTTTTAAATATATAATCAACATTGTTTATAAAATGAATACAATTGTTTTTATTTTGTTTATTTTCGCAAAAATCTTTTAGTGTGCTATGATATGTTTGCCCAAATTTTTTCTCTATTATTGACATTTTATATTTATTTTTATTTGATGAACTATATAACTTTTTATCATCTGAAATTAGTATTATAAATTTGTCATCTTTATCTATTATCACATCAGGCATCTCTTTAAATAATGATGTAATTATTCCAATTATAAATAATAATATACCAAAATATCTCCATTTTTCTTCCCATAATGCAAACCATAAAAATCCAAAAATCATTAATACTATACTTGCTATTGGTGGAGATGATACTATTTGAACGCTGTATGGAAGACTAACTATATGTTCTGATAGTTTTAAAATAATACTTAATGAATAGGAAGCGGGTAAAAGTAAATATTTTTCTAGATTAAAAGGGAATAATAATATTGAAAATGTTGCAAATGGCAATGTTATGAAACCGCTTAGTGGAATAGCTATCATGTTTGTTATTAAGTTATATGGCGTGTAATTATTAAAAGAGAATATTAATATTGGTAAAACTGCAATTTCTGCAAATACTGACGACATAAGAATTGCAAACAAATAATAAAATGGTTTTAATAATTTATTTGTTGTAAAAGTGTTTATTCCATGTTCCTTAAGAAATTTAAAGCCAGCTATTAAGCTTATTACAGCAAGAAATGAAAGTTGAAATCCAGCATCAAATATTAAATTGGGTTCGTTGAATAATATGAGTATGGCAGCTAGAGCTAAAAATCTCATTGTATCTCCTTCTCTATCAAGTATTATTCCAATAAAAAATAAAACCGACATCAAATACGCTCTATTAGCAGATACGGGGAATCCGGTTATACTCAAATATAAAAATCCAAAAATTATCGCAAAAATTGCGGCAAACTTTTTTGTGTCAAATTTTAATGCTATATACTCTGATTGAACCAATATTCTTCTTATTACTATAAATACTAACCCCATAACAATTGCCATATTCAAACCGGATATTGCTATTATATGGGCTAGTCCAGCATTTGTCATTGTGTTATAGTCTGTTTCCCTAATTCTCCCCCTTATGCCAGTTATAAATGATCCCAATAGCGTGCCATTTTCTTTGCCAACTATGTCAATTATTCTGTTATTAATAGCTTCTCTTGTATTGTAAGCTTTATTTATCAGTTTTGACATTAAACTTTTTTCTTCGGGATGATGGTGTTTAAAAACATAACCGTTATAGCCAATACCACCTATTTGTTCATAATAAAAAACACGATTTATATTGTAGGAGCCCGGAAATGCTTGTTTAGGAATTGGTATTAGATTTGCACCAACTTCTACATAATCGCCAAACTTCGGCTGATATTTTTTGTTGTTTATATTTATTCTTATATATTTCGGTGGGTTATGCATTAAACCATCTTTTGTATAGTAGGATGTATATTTATTTCTTTCTCTTTCATCTTTTTCTAATTCTTTAACTTTTTCTATTTTATCAACCTTTACCAGTATTCTTTTTCTTTCTCTAAAATTCCTCTGATAATAGGTAAAATCTTCAATAGTCCCATAAACTTTTGCATAGCCCATTCTATATTTTATTGTTGGGCTTCTTAAATTATTTGTATATACGGCGGTCCTTATATAACCGATCAAAAATGTTATAATAACAGATAGCAATAATAATAATTTCTTATTTTTGTAGAATAATATAGCAATTATGCATAAAATAATTATTAAAGAGTATAATGCTATAGAATTAAAGTATTCAAATCTAAAATAGGATAATATGCCAAGTCCAAATATAATTGGATACCATAAAATCCAATTATGATAGTCGCCATAGAAACTATCATCTATAAAATTGTTTATCTTTTCTAATATGCCTCTTATCTTTTTGAACATTTTAATTTTTAAAATTCAAATAAATTATAAAGGAAAAAATATAAAAATAAATAAATTTATTATTACAAAAATAATTTTGATATTTTTTTATTGACACTTTTAATAAATACTTTAAATTATAGATAGTTAAAAGAAGTTTAATAATCAAAAAATATGGAAGTTATATATAGTAAAGCACAGGAAAATATGGAAAAGGCTATTCAAGCTTTAAAAAAAGATTTAAATAGCGTATCTACAGGAAGAGCTACACCAAATTTATTGGATACAGTTAGGGTTGAAGCTTATGGAAATTTAGTTCCTTTAAATCAGATTGCTAATGTTTCGGTGCCTGATTCTTCAAGTATTACAATACAGCCATGGGACAAATCTATGGTTAATCCTATAGACAAAGCAATCACGGCAGCCAATTTAGGTTTCTCTCCAAAAGTTGAAGGAATGATGATCAGAATTAATGTCCCTAAGCTTACAGAAGATAGAAGAAAAGAACTTGTTAAATTGGTTAAAAAATATGGTGAAGATAAGAAAGTTTCTGTTAGAAATGATAGAAGGGATGCTTTAGATGAAGTAAAGAAGAAAAAGAATGAATTTTCTGAAGATGAATTAAAAAGATTTAATGATAAAGTTCAAACTTTAACAGATGATTTTGTTAAAAAAATTGATAGTTTAGTTTCTGAGAAAGAAAGCGAAATATTAAAAATATAATTAAATATGAATGAAAAATTAAGAGATTTAGAACATTTAGCTATTATTATGGATGGTAATAGAAGATGGGCTAAATCTCTTGGTAAAAGTGTAAAAGATGGGCATAAAGCTGGTGCTGATAAATTAAGTGAAGTTATAGATTGGTGTATAGAATTTAATATAAAATATTTAACAGTTTACGCCTTTTCTGTTGAAAATTGGAAAAGAGATGAGAAAGAAATTAATGATATAATGTCTCTATTAAGAAAATATTTATTTTCCAAGGAAGATGATTTTAAATCTAAAAATATCAAAATAAAAACTATTGGATCAAAAGATAATATTGACAGTGATATTGTAAAACAAATTTCAAAAATAGAGGAAAGAACAAAAAATAATACTTCTATACAAGTTAATATTGCATTTAATTATAGTGGAAGACAAGAAATAGTAAATATAACAAAAAATATTTCAAAATTAATTAGTAATGGCGACATCAAAGTAAATGATATAGATGAAAAACTAATAAGCAACAACCTATACTATGGCGGTATTCCAGATCCTGATTTAGTTATAAGAACCGGAGGAGAGTTAAGAGTAAGCAATTTTCTATTGTGGGAAATAGCATATTCTGAATTTTATTTCACTGATGTTTTTTGGCCTGATTTCAGCAAAGAACTTCTGAGTGATATTATTAATAATTTTAAAAAGAGGGAAAGAAGATATGGCGGAACAATTAGAAAATAAAAAAGAAGAAATAAAAAAGGAAATAAAAAGCGGGGCAAATAAGATTGGTGATATATTTAAGAAGTTTTTGAATATGTTGCCAGATTATTTAAAAACAAGATTTATTTCAGCTATAATTTTAATACCTATAGCTATACTTATAATATATAGTCCTCTTGTTATATTTGCTGGTTTTGTAATAGCTACTGCTGTATTAATGGCGTTTGAGTGGATTACGATAGTAAAAACAGAGGAAGAAACCAATATGTGGAGAATGCTTGGCTTAATTTATATATTATTGCCAACTGTTTCCTTAATATATATAAAAACAGCAAATAATGGTTCCGATATTGTTTTATGGACATTTTTAATAGTTTGGGCAACTGATGTTGCTGGTTTGATTGTTGGCAGATCAATAGGTGGTCCTAAATTGGCTCCAACTGTTAGTCCTAATAAAACTTGGTCTGGTCTTATAGGCGGTATTTTAGCTAGTATGTTTGTAGCTTTACTAAGCTCTGTAATTTTTACAGAAAGTGCCTCTTTCTTTATAATTTTTGGCGGCTTATTGGCTATAATTGAACAGGCTGGAGATTTAATAGAATCAAAATTTAAAAGAATATTTGGAGTAAAAGACAGTGGAAATTTGATTCCTGGACACGGTGGTGTGATGGATAGATTAGATGGATTAACTTTAGTAGCACCTATTGTTGCTTTAGTTGTTATGTTTAGTAGCAATGTATTTTAATATTGCTATATAAAATTACTAAAAGAGGTATAAGAAAAATATATTTACTTATACTTCTATATATTTATAAATAATAAAGAGTGGCATAATGAAAAAAAATAGTGATATTAAGTTTGAAATAGCAAATATTTTAGCAACAGTATTTGGAGTTGGCAATATAAGATTTGCACCAGGAACATTTGGAAGTTTAATAACTTTTCCAATATTTTTAGCTATTAATTATTTGCTTTTGATGTTTCAAATTTCTTCCTTGGCTATTTTTTCGTTAATATATATGATTATTATTGCTTTTTTATTTTATATAGCATATTGGTCTATTAATATTTACATAACAACAAACAAAAAAGATGATCCATCGGAGGTTGTAATAGATGAAGTTGTTGGTCAGATGATTGCATATATGCTGCCGGTTTTGCTAACATTATATTATTTTACTTTTATATTGAATATTGAATTTTTGGATAGTATTTTTTCTTTTATAATAAGTTTAATAATTATAATACTGCCATTTGTATTTTTTAGAATATTTGATATTTTAAAACCAGGATTGGTTGGCTATTTTGATGAAAATGTTAGCGGTGCCACTGGAATTATTATGGATGATGTTATTGCGGGAATTTATGCTGGATTTATTGTTAGTTTAATATTAACTTTATTTTTTATTAGTGTTGGATATACCTATTAATATTTCTATTAATAATTCTTGATTTATTTAAATTATTTTTATTAAATAAGGTTAGTAGAATCGGTTTTATTTTTATTTATGCATTATATATTATTGGCTGTCGCTTTAAACTTAGGAAAAGAAAATATTAGTGTTATGAAACTTGATAATATAAAGAAAGTTTCAACTATTTCTGATTTAGCTTCAAATAATACTGATTCTTCTGCTGCATCTTTTCCTGACAGTGTTTATACTGTAAACGAAACATTGCTAAGTGATGAAGATTTTTCTCAACCATATGTTGGCGGCAATGATTTTGCTGAATTATTACCTGAAGACGAATTTGGCAATGTTATAAAAGAGGATGAAGAGCAAGGACCGAAATTTTTAGATGCAATAAAAAATAGATTAGTAAAGACTGTTGAAAATCAAGAGCCTCAAGTTGTTGTTGGCAGTCAAGTTGAAGGACCCGCATTTTTTAATAATATGAAAAACCTTGTTGTTTCTGAAAATAAGGAAGAACATACTGTATCTTTAGATAATGCTGTAAATAGACATTCTATTAAGGAGAGTGATGTAATAGTTTCTTCGGAGGATTCTGGACCTAGTTTTTTTGAAAATATTAAAAATAGATTATTCGGCACCACAAAAAAAGAGGAAGATAAGGCCGCTGAGGTTGTAATGCCATCTATTGAACAATCTAATATTGTTGGTGAGAGCGTAAACAAGCCAAGTATATTGGATACAATTAAAGATAAAACTTCAAAAGTTGCTGAAAAAATTACTGGAAAGATAGAAGATTTAACTATTGATTATGATAGCAAAGACATTGGGAAAGAGGTTAATGATGAAGAGGAAAAAGTGAAAATTGTCGGCACATTATTTGATAGTGAATTAAATAATGCATTAAAGGATGAAAATAAAATAAGATCACAGGAAATTGCAGATCAAAGGAAATATTCGGAAATTGGTAATTTAGAATATAATGAGGATGAAGATTATCAAAAATTTTTAGAAGATAAAGAAATAAAAAAACTTGTTGAGCCAGAAAAAATTATCGTGCCAAATATTGTTCCAAAGGAGAAAAAGATTATATCCTATAGAAATACTGATATTCCTGAAGAATTGCTAGCAAGTAGAAGTTTTCAAAATAGGCATATTCCTAAAATTATGCTGAATCAGGATAGAGAGGATATTCTAGAAAAAATTATAGAATATGGAATGATAACTGAATTTAGAGCGTTTATGAACGATCTAAGGGATGCAAATTTAACTTTATCTAGTCAATATACTTTATTAACCTATGCTACAAAATATAAACAATATGAAATAATGAAATATTTAATTCATATAGGTGCCGATGTTAATAAAAGAGATGACAGATTGGATACACCAGTAATAGTTGCTGTTAAAAATAATGATATGGAAGCTTTAAAGATTTTAACTGAAGCAAATGCAAATTTAGATACTCTTGATATAATAAGGAGAACACCGCTAATTTATTGTATAGAAAAAGGACAGGAAGATATGGGAGTCTATCTAATAGACAATGGTGCTGATGTTAATATAACAAATGGTGTTGGTGAAGGAACTTTGTCTATGTCAATGCGTCTAGGAAGAAATGTTATAAAGGATAGAATTTTGAGAGCATTAAGGAATAATAATGAAAAATAATCTTCATTTTTTGAGACAAAAAGCTATTGATTTTATACATTCAAAATGGGCTAGTGATTGTATTGGTGATAACGAACTTGATATAGATACAGATAATTTTGAAAAAATAGCTAAAAATATATTTCAAAACATAACTAAAGATAAAAAACAATCAAGGCATCCATTTATTTTTAGAGTTGGCGGACAGTCTGGATCTGGAAAAACAACCCAACTTATGCCATCCATAAAAAATGTTATAGATACAAATAAATGTGATTTTATATGTATTGCTGTTAGAACATTTTCAAGATTTCATCCCTATTATGAAAAGCTTTTGCATGAGTTTGGGGATGGAATGATTAGAGAAAAAACTAATGGCTTTGCCCTAATGATGCTTTTTAGAGTTGTAGAAGAATTGATAAAGAATAAATATAATATTCTTTTGGAAATAACAATTTTAGATTATTATTTTGAAAAATATTTGTCGGAGTTAGCAAAACGTAATCGTTATAATATTCACTTTCATATTTTATCAGTGCCTAAAGAAAAAAGTGATTATTGGATAGAAAAAAGAAAAAAGTTAAGTAAAACTGAGGGAAATAGAATTGTATTAAAATCTAGTTCTGACTATTTTTATGATGTTTTACCAATTACATTACGAAAATTAATTAATTTTACTTTCTGGAATAAAAATGATAAGATATTTTTATGGAATGCTTTTGATTTAGAACCGGTGTTTTTTTCCAAAATTTATAATGCTAAAAATTTTATTAAATTATTTGATAAATATAGAAATATAGCAAATTTTAATGAAATAAATGAAGAAGAGCTTTTAAATGCAAAAATAAAATGGTTTAGTGGATACTATGCAGGAATACAAAATAAATAACTTAAATGATACAAAAAAATTAGCAGAAAAGATAGCTGATAATTTAAATATTGGACAAGTAATAACTTTAGAAGGAACTTTGGGATCAGGCAAAACATATTTTTCTGGATGCCTAATAAATCATATTTTAAAAAAATATAATTTAAAAGAAGAACAGGTTGTTAGTCCAACATTTAATATAGTTAAAGAATATCAAACACCAGAATTTTCAATATATCATTTTGATTTATATAGGTTAAAAAATCAAAATGAATTATATGAACTTGATATTGAAAATGCGTTTGAAAATGGTATTTCAATAATTGAATGGCCTGAAGTTGCAAGAAGTATTATCTACAATGTTGTATTGGAAATATCAATTGAAATTACTGGAAAAGACAGTAGAATATTTAGAGTAAAGAATATTAATAATTAATTTTATTTATTGTGAAGGTGATAAAATAAAGCTATATTCAATAAATTGATATAATATTAATTGAATCGGCTTTATTTTATATTGCTTATTTTTCATAAAATTTAAATGAATAGTGCTTTAAAAATCTTAAATCACCTTCATATAAATATCTCATATCTGATATACCATACTTTAACATAGCTAGTCTTTCAATGCCAGCTCCAAAGGCAAATCCTTGATAATGGCTTGGATCAAGTTTAACATTTTTGATAACATTCGGATGAACCATACCTGCACCTAAAATTTCACACCAATCATCACCTTCACCAAATTTTATTATTTTTCCACCTTCTTTTGTGCATTTTATATCAACTTCAATACTAGGAGCTGTAAATGGAAAATAGCTTGGTCTAAATCTTAAAGGAACTTCATCGAGTTCAAAAAATCTTTTGCAAAATTCTAGCAACGTTGATTTTAAATTAGCCATTGTTATGCCAATATCAACATATAATCCCTCTATTTGATGAAACATTGGCAAGTGTGTAGCATCGTAATCTCTTCTGTATACTTTACCTATTGTTATAACTTTAAATGGTGGCTTTCCACTTTCCATGGCTCTTATTTGAACACTTGATGTTTGCGTTCTTAAGACAAATTTTTTACCATTTTCGCCATCCGGCATATAAAACGTGTCCTGCATTTGTCTTGCTGGGTGGTTCTGTGGTATATTTAGTGCTTCAAAGTTATGCCAATCATCTTCTATTTCGGCACCTTCAGCTATTGAAAAACCCATTGATTGAAAAATATTTTGCAATTCTCTTTTTACTTTTGATATTGGATGTATCAGTCCTTCTTCGGACTCTCTTCCAGGAATTGTTGCATCAAGATACTCATCTTTTAGAGCTTGTTTTATTTTTTTATCTTCAAATTCTTTTTCTAAAGTAGATATTTTATTTTCTGCAATTTTTTTTAATTCATTTACTTTAGAACCAAATGTTTTTTTCTCTTCTAAAGATAAATCTTTTAAATTTTGCATTAAAGCAGTTATAGAGCCATTCTTACTAAGAAATTCATTTCTTATTTCTTTTAATTCCTGCGAATCTTTGACATTTGATATTTTTTTATCAAATTCTGTCTTTATTTTATTTAACTTTTCCATATATCAAATATTTACCAAATATATAATTAATTTAATACACTATTGATTTAAATTGTCAATATTTTACTATTTTATAAAAATATTTATATTTCTCTAATTTTATTTCTTATATAATCAACAATATCTGTAATAACTTTCGGATTATTTTTATCTGCAGCGCCTCCCATAGCAAACCATGGTTGTCCGCCGCCGCCATTACCGCCGGCTATTTCAACTAATTTTTTAATTATTTCATTTGCTTTAATCTTATCATTTAAATCTCTTGAAACACCCAAAATTATTGTTAATTTTCCATCAAATTTAGTAATGCACATTAATATTGATTTGTCATTATATTTTTTATTTTGAAAATCAATGAATGTTCCCTTGACATCTTTAGGGTTTGCGTCCTTTAAAAGAGTATAGGCAAACATTACGCCATCATTTTCTTCTGTGAATGTCATACTAGCTATTTTAGACTTTTTCATATTGTCCAATTGTTTTTTAAAGCTTTTATATTCTTCACTGACTGTTTTAATTTTATCAACTAATGAATTAGTATCTATTTGCAAAATATCATTAATTTCATAAACAATATCTTGAAATTTATTCATATATTTAATAGCTTCCAAACCTGTTAAAGCTTCAATTCTTCTGACGCCAGATGAAACAGACTCTTCGCTGACAATTTTAAATAAACCTATTTCTCCAGTTTTAAAAACATGAGTTCCGCCGCATAATTCAACAGAACAAACAGATTTTAGAGACGAATTGTTCAAATCATTAAGACCTTCATTAACTGCTTCTATTGAATTTTTGTCAATATTTTGTTTATCTTTTTTAATATCATCATAAGACTTTTCACCCATGAATAAGACTCTAACTTCATCTTCATATTTTTCATTAAATAAAGCCATTGCACCACATTTTTTAGCCTCTTCAATTGGCATTATTCTAGTTTCTACGGCTGTGTTTTTAAAAATTAATTCGTTTACTGTATTTTCAATTTCTCTTATTTGTTCTTTAGTTATTGGCTTATTTAGAGTAAAATCAAATCTTAATCTAAACTCATCAACAGCAGATCCCTTTTGAACCAATGTTTCACCAAACATTTTTCTCAAAGCATACTGCAGCAAATGCGTTGCCGAATGGTTCGCCCTTATTTTATTTCTTCTTTCAGTATTTATTGATAGATTAAGAAAATCGCCAACCTTCAAGCTTCCGCTTTCAAGGCTTGCCTTATGCAAAAAGTAGTTTGAAAATGGTCTTTTAGTATCTAAAATTTCAACCGTTGAAAAAGGCAAAGGTATAACACCATTTTCATTTATTTGAATAGCAAGTCCAGTATCTCCAACTTGTCCCCCACATTCACCATAAAATGGAGTTGTATCAACAAAAAACTCAAACTTGTCGCCAGCTTTAACTTTGTTAACTTCTTTCCCATCTTTAATTATGGCAAGAATTTTTCCCATTGCCGTATTTTTTTCATATCCAACGAATTTTGTTGGTGCGATTTTCTCTTTTATATCAAAATAAATTTTGCTATTTCTTACATCGCCGCTGCCGGACCAATTTTCTTTTGCTCTTCTTTTTTGTTCTGCCATAGCTTCTTCAAACTCTTTAACATTTACTTCAATTCCTTTTTCTTTAAGAATTGATTGGGTTAAATCAAGTGGAAATCCATAGGTATCATACAATGTAAAAGCTACCTTTCCACTAAACAATGGTTTGTTTGAACTATTTTTTAAATTTTTATTCATTTTTGCCCTCTTTTTTATTCTCTAAAATTATCATTAAACATACTATAACAAACTAAATCCTTATATTTTCCTTCTTTAAACGCTTCTTTTTTCCTAATATATTCAAGTTTAAAATTATTTTTTTCAGCAACTTTTCTAGAGCCAATATTATCTTCCAAAGCTTGAATTATTATTTTCATAATATTTATTTCGTTAAAAGCGAAATTGCATAGCAATTTAGTTGCTTCAGTAGCTATTCCTCTACCCCAATAATCCTCACCAAGCCAATAGCCTATTTCAGCTATATGTTTCGCTGATATTCTTTTATTTCGCATTAAAGAAATACAGCCAACAGCTTCACCATCAACATCTATAATAAAATTAATATCAGCGTCTTTGTCTGTTTTTTCCTTATCAAACATTTCAATAAAATTTTCATAATCCTTGTCCGTATAGGGAAATTCAAGGGAAATTTTATTTAAAATTTTTTTGTTATTTATATTCCCAATAACACTTTCCTTGTCCTCAATCGGTCTTAAATCCCTTAAAATAAATTTGCTTCCAATTATTTCTTTTTTCATTTTATTTATATTCAACCTTTTTTAAATCATTCTTTATTGCATTAAAAAATTCTTTTGAAATTCTATTAATCTCAACTATATCAACATCTATTGGTATAATGCTCTCCTCAAAATCGCTTCTTAATTCAGCCATATCAACACCGTTTAAATCACCATCTATTGCTAAGTCTAAATCAGAATATTGTTTAAAATTTCCAACACTCCTTGACCCAAAAACATAAACATTTTGACCTTTTAAGTGTTTTTGCAGTATTTCTTTTACAATTTTTAAATATTTTTCTTCTAATCCAAACATTTTTCTTTTAAAATATTTAATAAAAATTCAGCATCATACAAAAACCCATCAACTACGCTTATAACCTGAGAAGCCTTTTCTTCGTCATATGTATGACTAGTTATATTTCTCATATCTCTATAATTTCGCCAATCCTCCAAATTTCCGCTTAACATTCCTTTAATATTTGCCTTTCTTATAATATCATTAAAGGACATCATATCAACTTCACTTTTACTGCTTGATATAGTTTCCAAATATCTTTTGAGCATTTTAATTGATAACTCATAGGTATATTCAAATCTTTGAATAACAGAATCTCTAACAAAACTGTTGCTTTTATTTTTATTATACTCTGCAATAGCTTCTTTCAATGAATTAATAGCTTTCTCAAAAGATGTTAGTATCATAATTATTTTACCAATATTATTTTCCCTCACCAAACGAACTACAAGCAAAGCTTTTGTTCATTTGTCTCCCCTCAAGTGGGGAGCAATTTTTCGTTAAAACTTATTTTTAATTTTTAATTTCATACAATTCTTAATTCTTTATTCTTCATTCTTAATCCCATTTTCTCTATAATATTTCTCAATCTCTTCATCAAGTATTCTCAACCCCTTATCAAGCGTTTGTCTAAACTTAATTTCTTCAGTTTCCATAGTTTCCATTATAAAATCTTCTCTCTCTTTAAGTTCCGTATAGTGTTCTCCCATTAAGTCTGTCAACCTTGGGACGAGCCTAAACATTGATGGTTGATTTATGCCGAATTGATGTATATATAGCATAGCACGTCTTAGCAATCTCCTTAAAACGTATCCTCTTCCCTCATTTGACGGCAAAACACCATCGGCAATTAAAAAAGATGTAGCCCTTAGATGATCAGCAATTACTCTATGCTGTAAAATAGCATCTTCATTACCAAAAAGTCCAACAGAATTTCTAATTAAATCTTGAAATAGATCAATATCAAAGTTGTTATGTTTGCCCTGCACAACAGACGCTATTCTCTCAAGTCCCATTCCGGTATCAATATTCTTTTTTTCAAGCGGAGTCATGCTTCCATCGGCATGTTTTAAAAATACCTCAAATACAACATTCCATATTTCAACATATCTATCTCCATCTTCATCGGGAGTTCCAGGCTTGCCTCCCCACACTTCAGGTCCGTAGTCATAAAATATTTCAGTGCAAGGACCAGCTGGTCCAACCTCACCCATTGACCAAAAGTTATCATCAGTAGTAATTTTTATAATTCTATCATCCGGTAATTTTGCAATATCTTTCCATAGCTGATATGCCTCATCATCTGTATGATAAACCGTAGCCAATAATTTTTCGGACGGCAAATTTAAATCATTAACTAAAAAATCCCATGACCACTTTATAGCATCTTTTTTAAAATAATCTCCAATTGAAAAATTGCCAAGCATTTCAAAAAATGTATGATGTCTTGCAGTTTTTCCAACATTTTCAATATCATTTGTTCTAATGCACTTTTGACAACTAGCCATTCTTTTTGATGGCGGAGTTTCAAGCCCTAAATAATAATTTTTTAAAGGAACCATGCCAGCAACAGTAAACATCAAGCTTGGATCGTTAGGAACTAACGATGATGATGGCAAAATCTTATGTTTTTTATCTGCAAAAAATTTTAAGTATTTTTCACGAATTTCATTTAAAGTTAACATTGATAAACTAATATTTCTTTTATACTATGTAAATACTACAATGTCAGATATAAAAATCAATTATTTATCTATAATTTTTATTTTTAATTATTATCTTAATATTTTAGAGTTTTGTTTTTTATAATTAATAATGTTTTTTGAGATATATACAATACTGTTGTATAGCATTGTATATATAAGATATTATTTATTGTTTTCCGGAGTGCAAAACTGTCTGCTTGTTTCTGACTGTAAAAAATCTGCTACTTCGTTGACTAATTTATTGTCTTTATAGTTCTCTCTTGATTTTTTAGATTTTTCTATAATTGAACTAGTATTATCTTTTGATTCAAAAACATCCTTGTAAAAATGCATTAAAGCGAATATTTCTTTTTTGTCTACACCGGATCTTTTTAATCCAACTAAATTTAAACCTTGCAATCTACTTCGTCTACCAGTTTCTGCATAGGCCATTCCATATGGTATTAAATCTTCAGCTAAGCCAGAAAGACCACCAAGCATGGCACCATTTCCAATTTTAACTTTTTGATGAATTGCAGAAAGACCACCAATTACAACATTATTTCCAATTACAACATGTCCAGCTAAAGTGGCGTTATTTGCAAATACACAATTATTTCCAACAACACAGTCGTGAGCTATATGGGTATTTACCATTAATAAATTATTATTTCCAATTCTAGTAATTAAATTATCACCTTCGGTTCCTGGATGTATTGTGCAATGTTCTCTAATGTTGTTATTGTCTCCAATTATGATTTCTGATTTTTCACCATGATATTTTAAATCTTGTGGAATTTCTCCTATAGTAGCGAATGGGTATATTTTATTTTCTTTTCCTATTGTCGTATATCCTTCTATAACAACATGTGCTTTAATTTCGCAGTTATCGCCAATTTTAACATTTTGACCAATGATGGAATACGCTCCAATTTTAACGTTATTTCCAATAATAGCTCCATCTTCTATTATAGCTGTGGGGTGAATTTCACAATTATCACCTATATTATTATTCATTATTATATCATTTATTATAATTGTATTCTTTTTATGTGCGTAATTTAACATAAATTAATCTTTAATATTCTACAATTATATTACATTTTAAAATATTTTTATACAAATATATTTTTATTACAAAATATTACATTTATGAAATTTGTTATTTTTATACTGCCATAATATTTTCGGAATTTTAACCTAAAGAAAAAACAAAAAAGTAAAATGATAATAATAAATAAATTGCAAAAGTCAGTATACGATTGTTTAAAATCTCAAAATAGTCAGAATTTTCAAAATATTGTGGGAATTTTCACATACATTGAAAAAAATATGGATTTGCCATATATATTTATGACGATTAAAGATTTTAATGATATATCAACATTTTCAAAAGGTATATATTCAGTAAAGCTATCAATTAATATTTATGATAAAAATACAACCAATAGTTTTGTTATAAATATTGCCAATGAAATTAAAAATATTTTTAAAAATTTATCAAATTTTATAATTGATGAGTATGATTTAATTGATATAAAATACAATGATTTTAGTATTTTATTAGAAAATAATAATGATATATGGCATGGAGAATTGAGCTATAATATTATAATAGGAGAGAAATAGAATTTTTTTAAAATAAAGCTTGACTAATAAAAAAATACAACTATAGGTAGTAATAACTTTAGTATTTTTTAAAATTTCTAAAAAATATTAAAGCATTAAAAAACCTAATAATAAAAATAAGGAGAAATATGACAGTAGGAACTAGATACCCAACTTTAGCATTTCATACAGGTGGGGCAGGTCAAGCAAATGATGGTATTCCACCACAACCATTTGAGACTTTCTGCTATGATTCAGCGTTAATGGAAGCAAAAATACAAGACTTTAATGTTGTTCCATATACTTCTGTTTTGCCAAAGGAATTATATGGAAATATTGTGCCTGTTGATTCTGTTGTGGATCAATTTAAACATGGTGCAGTGCTTGAAGTTATCATTGCTGGCAATGGTGCAAGAATTGAAGACCATAAGGCAATAGCGACTGGTGTTGGTATTTGCTGGGGTAAAGATTCAAAAGGTGAATTAATTGGCGGCTGGGCTGCAGAATATGTAGAATATTTTGATACTCCAATTGATGATGAAATAGCAGAAGGACATGCTAATATGTGGTTGAATAAATCTCTAAATCATGAATTGGAAATTAGAGGTGTTCAAAAACATAGCGAATTCCAAATTTTCCATAATTATATTAATATAACTGAACCTTTTGCCTACTGTTTAACTTGCTTAGGCTTTTTAAATTTTGAGTATGCTGATCCAGCAACTCCAAATATGAAGTTGGTAAAGCCAAGCAATAAAATTATTAAACCAAATATGAAAAAATAATTTTATAATAATAACCCATTAATATAATTAATGGGTTATTTCAATATATTTTTCTATTATTTATTTGAAAACTTTTTTGATTCCTCTTCTATAATTTTGTTCATTTTGAATATTTTTTCATTTGAATTATCAAGTATAAAAATTGGCTCCGGAACATATCTTAAATTTACTCTTTTTGCTAATAAATCTTTTATTGCATATATATTTTCCTTGTTTAAATTTTTTATAACATTATTTTTATCCTTTTGTTCCATATTCATTATGTCAATATATATTTTTAAATTTCTCAAGTTCGGACTTATATCAACATCCGTAATTGAAATAAAAAATGGTTTGTTATTAAAATACATTTCACTCTTACTAAATAACTCTAATAAGACATGCTTTATTTTTTCCTGGGTTCTTAATTGCAATACACTTTTTGGTTTATTTGACATAAATTTTACTAATTTTGTTTAGATTGATTATTTTTCTTTATTTTTGTAAAGTCAATCATTTTGTTTTGATTTTGTTTTTCTGATTTTAAAACTTCATTTTTTATTTCTTTTGTTAATGACTCTATATCATTTAAATGTTGATTTATTTCGTTATCTTGAAATGGTGCATTTTCAAGTATTGAGTTTTTATTTTCATTTATATTAAAATAATCAACTTTAACAATTTTTTCCTTTGACATTTATATAATGTTTAATTTAATATAATAGATATTAATATTGAAAATTCAATAATCAATAAAAATTTTGTTTTAAAATTATCTGAAATTTTTAATGTTATTATATAAAATATTGCTTTATAAAAATAATAATTTTAAAATTGACAATTATAATATTTTATAAGAATGAAGAATTTTTTAAAAATTTTACTTTTTTATTTAATTTTAAGCTATGGCACTATAGCAGCCTTTGCAAAAGTTGTTTATAAAAATAGCGAAAAGCAAAACCTCTTTTTTAAAACAAATCAGGATATAAAAGTTAAATTAACGGTTAGTGATGCTGATATTAAAACTTTCAACAAAGTTGTTAGTCTTCTTGAAAAGGAAAAATGGAGCGATGCATTATCTTGGGCCGATTCAATAAAGAGTGAAAATCTAAAAGATTCAATGGTTGAATATGTTTTATGGAAAAAATATTCAAGATTAGATTCAAGTCTTGCTGATTCTGAATTTAGCAATTTATTAAACTTTATTTTAACGCATCCATATTTGCCTAATATAGTGTATTTAAAAAGCAAAGCTGAGAATATGTATATAAATAATAAAATACCATATGAATTTGTTGAGGAATATTTTAATCAAGTAAATCCAGTTAATACTAGAACGGCAATATATTTATTGAACGATAGAATAAAAAATAATAAAGATATAGAAAATATTAATTCGGATATTGTAAATACATTTTATGATTATAAATTTGACAACTACAGTTTAGATAGTTTTTTAGATAATTTTGACAGCTATTTAAAAGAGAGTAATTATGCATATAAAGTTGAAGATTTAATATGGGACAAAAATTTTGATATGGCAAATAAGCTTATAAAAAAGCTTGGGACAGAAAACAGAATATTATATTCCGGAATAATTCAAATAAATAAAAATCCAAAATATATAAATAATATTTTAAGATCTGTTCCTAGAAATTTAAGAAAAAACGAACTGTTGTTATATACTAGATTTATTTATGAATACAAAAATAAAAATTCAAGAGATGCTTTAAAAATTTTACTTTCTTTAACGGATAAAACTAAGAGACCGGAAAAATGGTGGCTATATCAAAAATATTATGCTAGAGAGAGTATAAGAGATAAAAATTATAAACAAGCTTATTTTTTATCTGTTAATAATAATTTGCCAAAAAATAGTCCCGATTATTCTGAAGCACAATGGATGGCTGGGTGGATAGCTCTTACTTTTTTAAAAGATCCAAAAACTGCTTATTACCATTTTTACAATATGTATGATGTTGTAAATTATCCAATAAGCAAGTCTAGAGCTGCCTATTGGGCAGGAAGAGCGATGGAAGATGATAATAATTTAGAAGAGGCTATAAAATGGTATAATATTGCATCACAGTATCCTCTATATTTTTATGGGCAGCTATCATTTCATGCGAAGAATGAACTTTTAAGCATACCATCACTTACAGATAAAAATCCGTTGCCAGAACCGCCAGTATTTACAAAAGAAGAAGAAAATATTGCACTTGATAATAATGTAGTTAAAATGGCCTATATAATGGCAAAATGTGGCGAAAATAAGAGAGACTATACTGAACTTTTTAAAAACGCGATTAATTCCGCTAAAACTAAAGGGGAAATGAGTGCAATATTTGAAATTATAAAAAATACAGAAGATGAACAGCTAATTACGCAATTAGCAAAGTATTTGACCTATAAAGATGTATATTTTGTTGATAATTTATTCCCCGTATTGAATATAATAAATTTAGAAAATCCCAATTCAAACTTAATTCATTCTATAATAAAACAAGAAAGTGGTTTTCATGTATCTGCAGAGAGTAGAGTGGGGGCTACTGGATTTATGCAATTGATGCCAGCAACCGCAAGGGATGTTGCAAAAAAAATGAACTTAAATTATAATGAAAGATCATTAAGGACTAATCCTGCCTATAATATTTTATTAGGTTCCTATTATATAAATTCTTTAATTAAACAGTTTGATGGATCTCAAATTCTAGCTATAGCTTCCTACAATGCCGGTGCAACACCAGTTAGGAGGTGGATGAGAGATTATGGAGATCCAAGGGAAATGAATAATATAAAAGATATAGTCAATTGGATAGAATTAATAGGATATTCGGAAACAAGAAATTATGTTCAAAGAATAGTTGAAGGTTCTATAGTGTATGAATATATTTTAGAAAAGGCAAATGATGAAATTGCTAAACAAATGGATACAAAACAAAATGTTGATAGTAGATAGTATAATAAATAAAATAAGAAAAAAGATATTTTTTGCAAAAATAAAAAAGTTTTTTAAAACAATGTGGACTGTTATATTTAAAACAATATTCACATTTAATTTGCATGCAGGCACTGAAAATGCGGGGTATTTAGCTTTTTCAATACTTTTTGCTATATTTCCATTTATGATATTTTTTACTATTATAATAGGCTATATGGGACAAACTGAAATTGGAACAAAATTAATAGAAATGTTCCAATTGGCATTGCCGGACGATATTGTAAAAACACTTTTTCCAGTTATAGACAATGTTATAAACGGACCAAAAGCTGGAATTCTTTCAATAGCTACATTGACATTAATATGGAGTGCTTCTTCATTGGTTCAAGGTTTAAAAGTTGTTCTTGATAAAGCTTTTAGAATTAAAAGCAAAAATTCATATTTTTTAGGAAGGCTTGGAAGTATAATTAAATTTTTATTAATGACAATATTTATAATAGCTGCAATTTTTACTACTATAATTTTTCCGAAAATTCTATTATTTTTAAATAAATTCATACCTATAGATTATGATTCTGATAATATTCTGATATTTTTAAAACCTCTTTTATTAAATTTATTTCTATTAACATTTATATTGTCCATATATTACATTGTTCCTTCTAAACAAAATAGATTAAAGGATGTTTTTTGGGGTGCTATATTGACGTTAATAGGATGGATTATTTCGTTAAAAATTTTAACTTTTTATTTACAAAAAATGGCTAAATTTCAGGTTGTATATGGAAGTCTGGCTGGTATTATAATAACACTATTCTTCTTTCATATTATGGCTATTATATTAATTTTCGGAGCTGAGTTTAATTACAATCTAAATGAATATTTTTTTAAAAATAAATTAAATAATTAGTATTTGTTTTTATATTGTTGATTAAATATTTTTGATAAAAAATTGCCTTATTTATATAAATAAGGTAATCTATATGTTTGAGCTTTATAAGTTAATGTTGTTTATATCTTTCTATTTGGCATGCTTCTATCACTCTTTAATTTTGCTATATCTCTGCCACAATATCTGCGTCCTTCAATGCAAGCCCCTCTATAGCAAGCAGGAGTTAGTTTTTCCGCTAAATCTTTATAGTTGTTGTCAATTAAATAATCATGGAGCTGTTTGCTTAAATGATAAATTTCTTCCTGTGCAGACCAGCATAATCGTTTTTCCTGTTCGTGTATTAAGCCGTTGATATCGCTTAGCTTAATGTAGGAGACCATTATTCCGTATGGTGCTATTGCTAATGCGAGATTTTTATCTGATGTTTTTGAGATTTCAACATACTCTTTCATAAAATCTAAAGCTTCGTCCTGCAATCCAATTTCGTTTAAAATTGGGGGCAAATAGAAATTTCCAGTTAATTCTGGCGTTCCGTGTTTTATGGTTCTATGTCTTTGATCCTGCCCCATTGTAGCTAAGGATAATTCAACTTTAGTTTTTATGGTTGAAATGTTGTTATCCATATTCTCAGGAGTAAAATATCTTAAGTCAACAGAGTCTTTTGCGGTTGTGCTAAGATTGATGTTGTTTAAATCTATGGCTATAACTTCACAGGTTGGAGATAGTTTTATTCCGATGTTCTCAAAATTCATTTTTGGTGTCCAATTGTCTTGCCTTATTGCTTTTTCATTAAACATATAGGCTAATTCCGGATATTCATTTAAAACTAAATTCTTCATTTGATTTATGATGTATCTCATTTCTGGAGACCATGCAGCCCTATGCATTGCAGTTAATGTTGACAAATTTATTGTATAGTCCAATGCTGTTGGAAAAATTGTTGAGATGAACATTCTCATTTGTTCCTGGGCTATTTTTCCAGAATTTAATTCTATATACTCATCGTTTGCATTTGGTCTTTCTTCTTTTATAAATTTTGCTGCAGTTTCTGTAGCCTTTTTAATATTGTTTTTGTATATTTCCTTGCCTTTTTTGATAAAGTCCATTATTCTATTAATATCGCAGTCCTTCCAAAATGTCAAAATATATTCCTGTATTTTTTCGTAATCTGGTTTTGCATACATTTTTGAGAATCTTCCTGAACGTTGATCTGTGTTGTAAAATGGACTGGCTAAATGCAGGCCGAACATTACGGAAGATATGGATAATCCGCTTATGTTAAATGTAAAATAGGTATGCTGCAAAGTTGTATGGTGCCCTGTTCTGAATAGATTATTTTCAATATCCATAGTTGTTCCCATTTCTGGAACTGTTGAAGTGTAGCAGGTCCTTGCGGCGTGGCTTATAAGATTTATAGGGCTTTCATTAGTTTTTGCTATTAAAGATATTTTTATCATTTTTTCCTCTCAAAATTTTCTTATTAAATTAAATTCAATTTTTAAAAAATTGCAAGCTATTATTGGGTGTTTCTAAAAAATTCTTTACAATTAGTAATTTAAAAATTACACTTGCGGTAGATTAATATAATAAAATAGGTATGAAGCAGAATACTATAAGGGATATAGCAGCATTTAGCGGAGTTGGACTGCATAGCGGGGTAATGGTTCATATGGCGATTAAACCTGCGTCTGTAAATACTGGTATAGTTTTTAGACGACTTGACTTGGACACAAAAAATAATGAAATAAAAGTTGATTATAATTCTGTAATTAATACAAACTTGGGCACAACAATTGGCACAGCAAACAATTGTCAAAGACTTGTTTCAAACTTTTTAATAAAGTTCGGCGTTGTAAAAGAGTATGGAATAGTTGTTAGAACAATAGAGCATCTTATGGCAAGCCTTTGGGCATGCAATATTGACAATGCAATAATTGAACTTGACAATAAGGAAATACCAATAATGGACGGCAGTTCTGACGTATTTATAAGAAAAATAAAAGAAATTGGAATACGAGAACAGGAAGAAAATAGAAGATTTTTAGTTGTAAAAAAAGAGGTTAGTTTTAAAGATAAAGACAGATACATTAAACTTATGCCCTATGATGGTTATAAAATAGATTTAGAGATTGATTTTAAATATGGCGGTATAGGAAGACAACTCTATTCTTTTAATGGAAACCAGGAAGATTTTATAAACGAAATATCAATGGCAAGAACATTTTGCAATATAAAAGATGTTGAATTTATGAAAAAGCACAATCTAGCAAAGGGTGGCAGTGAAGACAACGCAATGATTTTTGATGAAAATAAAATTATAAACAAAAATGGTTTTAGAGTTAATCTAGAACCTGTTAAGCATAAATTAATTGATTGCGTTGGCGACATGTTTACAAGCGGCTATTATATGAAATGTCATATTCAAGCCTCAAAAACAGGCCATACAATAGACAATAAAATATTGCATAGACTGTTTAGCGACAAAAGTAATTATGAAATTATATAATTTCATAATAATAAATATTTTATATAATCTGCAATCAATATAAATAATTTAATTATTAAATAAAAAATATAAAATTTTAAATTTATATTTGACATATCTTCAATTTTATGATATAATATTAACATGCTAATAACTAAATGTAAAAAATATGGAAAATATCTTAAATAATGAAGTTATAGACGCAAAACAATTTATTGAAGATATAAATAATTTATCAGATTTTGATAAAAAATTTTTTATAGCTGGAAAGTTATTTACTAAAGAAAATTCATATAAAAATAATAAAGCAATTTTAGATATAATTAATGGAATTGACAATGTAATTGTTAAACATTATTTATATAATAATTTTAATACTGATTTTTTAGATCAAGATAAAGATGCAATAATTGAATCAAATGCAATAAAAAATACTATAATACAAAATATATACAAACTAAATGATGATTATTTAAAAAAATATTGTATATCTGGTTTATTTGATTCTCAGAACAATATAAGAAAATTAACTTATGAGGATAAAAAACAGCTTGGAGAATTAGCAATAAATACTATTAATGATATACAAATGTTATCTGATTTAATAAAAGATAATAGTGAAATAATTGAATATGTTTCTGAACCATTATATAAATTACAAGATAATGATAAAAAATTAAATCTAATTAAAATATTATTGGAACTTAATTTGACTAAAAGCAATAAACAGGCAATTAAAAGAGCGATAAACACAATAGATGATGAAAATATAAAGTTTAATTTAATATCTGAAGCATGTAAAAAAGATATTTATTGCCTTAAAAAAGGAGAAGAAAAAGAAACAATTAATTTTATATTAAAACAAGCAGATAGATTAACAGAAGAAGATAAAGCTTATTTTATTAGTAGATATTTTAAATTGCATGAAAAAGAAGCTATCGATAAAGTTGCTTCCATGTTGCATGAGGAATTTAATAAAAAAAATAATATTAATAGCAAATCAAATGAAGAAGAGGATAAAATGGATAAAGATGATTCCATTAAAAATGAAGATATAATAGATATAATAAATACAATAAATAGTGAAAGTATAAAATTTAAACTAATATTTGATGCCTACAAACAACATATTTATTGTTTAAAAACAGAGAACGAAACAGTTAATTATATATTGAACAAATCTTATGAAGGATTGACAGTAGAAGATGGTATTTTCTTTATAAATCAAGCAATGCACTGTAATAATTTAACTGAATATAGCAAAAATAAAATTAAAGAATTTATAAATGGAATAATATATAAAAACAAACAATATGAGTTTGAATTAATATTTAATGCCTATAAGAATGGTATTTATTGTTGCGAAACTGATGAAGAAACGATTAATTATATTCTAAATAATTTTAAAGAAAGATTAACACAAGAAGATAAAGATTATTTTAATCTAAAATTATCTTTATATAATGTGCATTATCTTGATTCTAAAGAAAAAATTGAAGATATTAAAAATAAAATAGAAAACATACAAAATGGACAAAATAGACTCAATTTACTATTAAGACTTATTCATGTTGATAATGATATTGGTTATATAGTAAGACAATTAGAAGAAGACTGGCCACTATCAAAAAAAGATAAAGCTTATTTGGTTAAAGAATTATTGGAATCATATAGTTTGCGAATACATGAAATGAAAACAGAAACAAAAGAAAAATTTATAAAAGTAGCAAATGAAGTGGATAATCTAGAATTAAAAGTTGATTTAATATCAGCACTTTATAGTAAAGGTATTTATTGTTATAATAGTAAACAAGAAACTGAAAAACAAATCTTATCTGGTATTATTGGAATATCTAGAGAAGATTTAAAATGTTCTTTAATCAATAAATTGTTATCTAATATTAATAACATAGAAGGTGGTCGTTCTATTCTTAAAGAAGATTGCAATAGAAATCTTATAATTAATGAAATAAACGAAATAAATAATAAACAAAACAAATTATTTTTAATATTAACGGCTTATGAAAATGGAATTTATTGTATAGGTGATGAGAAAGAAACAATTAAATATATAATAGATAATTATAATAATTTTTATCCATTATCAGAAGAATATTATAGTATTGTTGATAAAGCCAAAATTCAACTAAAAGGATATCCTGGATATGAAGACCTCATGTTAACTGCTGAAGAACGAATAAATAGTATAATAGATAATACAAAAGATGAAAAAAGAAAATTTGAACTTATATTAGAAGCGTATAGATATAATATTAATATTCATTATTTTCGCGATGAAAAAGAAAAAATGGACTATTTATCAAATAAAATAGAAGAGTTAGGCGATGAGGATAAAGCTAGTAAAATTATTCATTGTTTAATGTTTTGTTGTGATAAAGAAAAAGCTTTAAAAGTTATAAATCCTGCAATGGAAAAAATAAAAAATAATAAACTAATTTTTGAATTAATTTTCAAACTTTATTTAAATGGCATTTATTATATAAAAAATAAAGCTGAAAATGATGATGGTAGAGATAATTCTGAAATTACAACAAGAAATTATATTTTAGATAATATTATAAATAATGATTTTATGGATGATAATGAAAAATATTATTATACGCTTACTATGTTCAATAATTTAGTTTTTAAAAATGAAAATACACTAAACAGAATTTTTAGAGATATAAAAGATATTTGTCAACAGGGTATTACAGATGGTATAGCTCGTGGTAAAGATATCGGTCCACAAGAAGAGTATTTTCTTGTAGAAGAAAGTTCTGTGAAAAAATTTAGAGAAATAATATCTAGATTCAAAAATAATGAGTTAAAATACAATTTAATTAAAAAATTAAATACAAGTAATATATATGGAAACGATTTTTTTGAAAAACTTCTTGAACCGCTTACGGATAACAATATACCAGAAAAAAATAAACATGGTTATATAATGGATATATTTGAAAAATATAATGATGATATTGAAAAAAATGAAAGAGAACAAATCATTAAAATAATATTTGACTTTAAAGATGAAAATCTTAAAACAAGCTTGCTCAAGAAAGCATCTGAACTTGGATATGATGAAGAAATATCACTTTATAAAGCAAATAGAATATCAGAAGAAATGCTTTATGACCTTTGCGAGAATGACGATATAAAATATAACACATTTGAGGAATTAAAAAAAGATTTGTTTATTAGTGCTATAAACTTTAATAAAAATAATACAAGTGAAGATATATATGTTCAGCATGAAAATATAAATAATTGTCCTACAAGTAATATATTAAAGAAAATTACTCAGAATTATATATATAATAATGAACTAAAGGATCTTCAAAAACTTTCAAAGGAATTTGATATTTTGAATGCTCAGGGAAAACAATTAGAAGAAATAAAAACAAAAATAGTTAATAAAATTCAAAATATGAAATTAGAAAGTAAAAATATATTATCAAAATATCTAAATAAAAAATATAACCTATTTGCTAACAGCAGATCAAATATTAGTCCAACAAAGCTTAATATGGCTGAAAAAACAATGGTGGAATTAATAAATGAAAGAAGCAATACAGATATTGGAACAAGAATGATTGATGCTATTAGTAAATAAAAATAATAACCATCTATTTTAACAAAACAGTCTATTAAAAATAGACTGTTTTAATCTGCAAAAATAATTTTAAAAACTATTGACAAAAATATTTTATATACTATAAGTTGTATTAATTTCAAAAAGATCTTTTTTTAATATGCAACATTTTGGTATAATTAAAGGTTATTTTCTCGCAATAATAGCAGTTTTCTTTTGGAGTTTTAATGTTATAGTTTCAAAATACTTAGTAAATAGCATGACGCCGTGGCAAATAGCCTTTATTAGGTGGTTTTTTGCTATGATTATTTTATTGCCGTTTACTTTAAAAGATATTATAAAATATAGAAAAGTGATTTATAAAAATTCACTTTTAATATTGTTTATATCTGTTTCTGGTATAGTTTTATCAAATACTTTTATTTATATTGCGGGACATACAATATCTGCTATAGACATGTCATTAATAAACATTACGGGACCTATATTCTTAGTTGTTTTGTCTGCAATATTTCTAAAACAGAAGATGAAAATTCAGCAGATTTATGGACTAATAATAACCATAGTTGGTATAATAATTATTATAACAAGAGGCGACATAATAAATCTTAAAAATTTTAGTTTAAAGATTGGAGATTTTTGGACGCTTATGGCTGCACTTACATTTGGTATTTATGGAACTCTTATGCTAAAGAAGCCCAAGGAATTACCAGAGATTGTTTTGTTATCTATAACTATAATAATAGCTGTAATAATGATTTTGCCAATTTTTATATCCTCATTAGATTATAATCCTCTGAGTAATATGTCAAAAATTGATTGGGCTATAATGGTGTATATGGGAATTGTAAATTCAATAATTACATACCTCTGTTGGAATACTGCATTAAATAAATTTGGAAGTGTAAAAATAAGCGTTATGTATTATTTGATGCCATTATTTAGCACTATTGAATCTCATTTTATATTGGGTGAGAATCTTTCATTGGTTCAAATATATGGCGGATTTTTTGTCTTGTTGGGTATATTAATAATAGAATTTTATGGAAGTTATAAAATTAAAATAGTTAGAGCTTAATATTGCTGTAATGCGATATTGGATTTACGAAATAAAATAAAAACAATATATTGATTTTAATTTTTTAATTTATATTATTGATGCTAGTTGGTTTTTAAAATAAACAAAATGAAAAAACATATAGATGAAACTAGATTAAAAAAGCTTTGCAAGCTTGCAAGAATAGAAATTAAAACTGAAGAAGTTGAAAATTATCTAAATTTATTAAATAGTGATTTAGAAAAGCTTGAGGCCCTTGATGATATAAATACTGATGGTTTAGAACCGTTATCAAACCCATATGACATGGTATTAAGACAATATCCAGATGTTGTCAGTGATGGAAACAAGGTGGATGATTTAATGAAATGTGCACCAAAAGAATTGTATAATTATTTTGTAGTGCCAAAAGTTATGGATAAATAGAGAGAGGTTGGAATGGATTTAACAAAATTAACTTTATTGGAAGCTAAAAAGGGTTTAGAAGATAAAAAATTTAGCAGTTTAGAATTGACAGAAGAATTTATAAAGAATATAGAGAAGAATAAACGTTTAAACGCTTTTATAACGGAAACTTTTGATTTAGCTAGAGAAAGAGCAAATGTTTCTGATGAAAAAATTGCAAAAGGCGTTGGTGGAAAGCTTGAGGGTTTGCCTATGGCCGTCAAGGATTTATTCTGCACAGATGGCATTAAAACAACATCAGCCTCAAGAATGTTAGAAAATTTTGTTCCGCCATATGAATCTACTGTTACATCAATTCTTGATAAAGAAGGTTATGTAATGGTTGGTAAAACTAACATGGACGAATTTGCATGTGGATCCACCACAAAAACAAGCTATTTTGGCTCAACTATTAATCCATATAAGGCTAATAATGATGATAGAGATTTAGTTCCTGGCGGTTCTTCTGGCGGTTCTGCGGCAGCTGTAGCTGCAAATATGGCTTTAGCTGCGACCGGTAGTGATACGGGTGGTTCAATTAGACAACCGGCAAGTTTGTGTGGATTGGTTGGAGTTAAACCAACCTATGGCAGAATATCAAGATATGGTATGATATCCTACGCTAGTTCATTGGATCAGGCAGGATTTTTTACAAAAGATGTCAGAGACTCTGCTTATCTTACAGGGATGGTTAGTGGAAAGGATGACAAAGATTCTACAACTGTTGACAGGGAAGTTCCGAATTATTTGCAAAATTTAAATTCAAATATAAAGGGCAGAAAAGTTGGCATAGTTAAAGAACTTTTAAACCTTGGTGATAAATTAGAAAAAGACAATCAAATAGCTTTTAATAATGCGATTGAAATTCTTAAAAAAGGTGGAGCTGAAATTGTTGAAATATCAATACCTACTATTGAGGCCACAGCACTTTTATATATGGTTTTGTCCTATACTGAGCTTGGTTCTAATTTAGCAAGATTTGATGGTGTAAGATTTGGCAGAAGAACTGAACAAGAAGTTAGATCTTTAGATGATTTATATTATAAGTCAAGAAGCGAAGGTTTTAATGAAAATGTAAAGAAAAGAATACTGCTTGGCTATTATTTATCTTCCTCTGATAACTATGAGAAATACTTTATAAAATCTCAAAAAATTAGAAGAAAATTAGTAAACGAATTTATTGAAGCATTTAAAAATGTTGATATAATTTTAACGCCTTCAACGCTTGGCACTGCTTTTCCAATAGAGCAAACTGCAGAAGAAATTGCAAAGGATAAGGATAGCAATGCTTTAAACGACTTTTTTGTATGCCCTGCAAATATGGCGGGATTGCCAGCCATAAGTGTTCCATTTACTCTTTCAAAAACTGGATTGCCAATTGGCATGCATCTGATAGGAAATTATTTTGATGAACAAAGCATGTTTGATTTTGCTTTGTTTATTGAAGAAAATAAAATGTAGTTAAATAGCATTATGGAGCTTTATAAAATAAAATTTATAAAGTTTCCTGCTGCTATATTTGGAATTATTTTATTTACCTAATAAATAATTTATTATATCTCAAGAATTTATTGATTCTATAGTTTTTATAGAATATTTTATTAGTTTTATCATTCTTATTTAATGTAATAATGCTATATTCATTATGGTAAATTTTAAAAATTAAAATTGACTTTAAAGTATTTCGTTTTTAAAATTTTCAATAGCTTATAGGTGTTTAGTTATATGAGGATTTTATTTTATCAAAGAAGCGATGTCATAAATAGCAGCGGTGGAACCGAGAAAGTTCTGTGTTTTTTATCATCAGAATTAGCAAATCTCGGTTATGATGTAATTTTTATGACGAATGAAAAAAAAGATGGAAAACCATTTTTTCCGTTAAATAGTAAAGTAAAATTTATAAATATAGGCGGCACAAATTTTAGCGGTTTTAAAAAAATTTTATTTAAGTTAATAAAATCAACGCCTTTATTGAAGAGATTTAAAGGTTTTGACAACTATAAATATACATCTGATGTAGTTTATAAAAATATTGAAGAAATTAAACCAGATTTAGTTATATTGGCTAACCCGCAAGATTTAGTTGAATTATGCTATTCACATACTTATAATTTTCCAATTATACAAATGATTCATAATGTTCCATGGAATATTTTTGCTAGAAAATCAAAAAGTATATTGAAAATAACATTGGATTTGATGAAAAATGTAAAAGTTTGTCAAGTTTTAATGCCGAGCTTTGTTGAATTAATGAAGCCATATTATGATGGAAAGGTTGTTGTAATTCCTAATTATGTTCCGGAGGTTGATGATAATCAGACTGTAAAATATAATGACAAGGATGTATATAAAATAATAAATATAGCAAGAATTAATCGTATAAAAAATCAGGAATTATTGATAAAAGCATTTTCTTTAATTGCTAATAAATATAAAAATTGGAATATAGAAATTTGGGGAACTCCGGACAAACGTTATATAAAAATACTTAATGAATTAATTAATAAAAATAATTTACAAAATAGAATATTTTTTAGGGGAAAAACAAAGGAGCCATTGAAGGAATTACAAAATGCAGATATTTTTGCTTTTCCTTCAATATTTGAAGGTTTTGGATTGTCTTTAACAGAGGCTATGGCTGTCGGATTGCCAAGTATAGGATTAAAAACTGCACCAGCAGTAAATGAGATTATAGTTGATAATGATAATGGATTATTATCTGAAAATACTCCAGAAGATTTTGCTAACAAGCTTGAGATTTTAATTCTTAATAGAAAATTAAGAGAGAAGCTTGGAATTTCGGCAAAAGAATCTGTAAAAAAGTATAGCAAAGAAAAGATTTTAACAATGTGGCAAAAATTAATAAAGGAGAGTTTATATGAAAATAGTTAATGTAATGAGCAGTAAACAACTTGGTGGTGTTGAGCAAGCTTTTTTAGATTATAACGAAGCACTGTCTTTGATGGGAAATGAAGTTTTTGCTTTTTACGATAAAAGAGGAAAAATAAAAACCAGAATTAAAGAATTAAAGAATGTAAAATATAAGCCGTCAACATTTTTTAAACCAACATTTGTTTTATTTCCAATATATTTTGCATCAATATTTTCTATTAAACCAGATATAATAATAGTTCACAGTAAGGCTGTTCTTGGATTGTTTGCAACTATAGGTAAGTTATTAGGGATACCGGTCATTATTGTTTGCCATAATGAAAAAACGAAAGTCATAGGTATGGCAGATTATATGTTTTCAACTACGCAATATCAAAAGGATATTTTTATAAAAGAAGGGTTTGATAAAAATAAAATATTTGTTATTCCTAATTTAATCTCTTATGATAGAAGTTTCAAAGAGTTTACTGATTTTTCTAAACCACCAGTATTCGGCATAATTGGCAGATTTGATCCAATGAAAGGCTTTCCAATATTTGTAAAAGCTTGCCATGTTTTAAAAGAAAAATGTATAGACTTTAAAGCAAAAATTGCAGGAAGTCCTCAGTTGCAATATATAAATGAATATAAAAAAATTAAACGTTTAGTTAGAGGGTGCTGTTTAAGCGATACTATAGAATTTACTGGATGGGTTGATGATAAGGATGAATTTTACAACAATATAGATGTATTTGTTTTGCCATCAACATATGAACCATTTGGTATAGTTTTATTGGAAGCTATGTCCTATAGCAAACCCGTAATTTCATCATTAACTGAGGGTCCGAAAGAAATATTTGCCAATACAGATGCGGCTATAACATTTGAACCTAATAATGTTCAAGACCTTGCTGACAAAATGATTGAAATAATAAATAATCCAGAATTAGCAAAAAAACTAGCTAAAAATGGTTATGACCTAGTTGAAAAAAAATATAGTATTAATGTTGTTTCAAAAGAATTAAATAAAGTTATAACTGACATTGTGGAGAAAACTAATGCTAGTAGAAAAAAGTAATATAAAGGGTAGAATATCGTATAATGTAAATTTAGCTAAATATAGTTGGTTTCAAGTTGGCGGAAACGCCGATATATTATTTGAACCATATGATTTTGAAGATTTAAAAATTTTTTTACAAAATGTAGATAAAAATATTCCCATCACTGTAATAGGTGGTGGGTCTAATTTATTAATTAGAGATGGCGGAGTTGAAGGCATAGTAATATTATTGAAAAATAATTTATCAAACATAATTTTAAAAAATGATATAATTGAAGTTGAGTGTGGTAGTTTAAATTCTAAATTATATAATTTTGCAAAAGATAATAATATAGCAGGATTTGAATTTTTGGGGACAATACCAGGAACTGTTGGCGGAGCAATTAGAGGTAATGCTGGTTGCTATGGATCGGAAATAAAGGATATTTTATTGTCAGTAGATTCTTTAGATTTAAATGGAAATTTTAAAAATTTTAGTCTTGATGAGTGTAATTTTCAATATAGAAAAAATGGTCTTCCCCATGATTTAATTTTTACAAAGGCTTACTTTAAAGCTGCCAACAAAGATTCTAAAAAAAATATTGAAGAAAAATACAGTGAAATGATTTTAAAACGAAATACAACTCAACCACAAGGCGTAAAAACATGCGGATCAACATTTAAAAATTCTCCTGAAAAACCAGCTTGGAAAATAATTCAAGAATTGGGCTATCAAGGCAAAGAAATAAATGGTGCAAAAATGTCAGAAAAACATGCTAATTTTATGGTTAATACCGGAGTTGCAACCGCGGATAGTTTAGAACAATTAGGCGAATCAATAAGGCGAGATGCTAAAGAAAAACAAAATATAAATTTAGAATGGGAAATTAAAATAATAGGAAAAAAATAAAATAACTTTCTAGTCTATTTTTAGGTATGATTAATATAGGAGTAGGCTAGAAATTTAAGTGCGGGATTCATATAAGTTTGCAAAAGCAATCCTTTTGAGTTTTAAACCTAAAAGGTTCTGGACATGCTCAAAAGTTCCCGCACAAATATTTTCAAGTTTTGGTTGAAAACAACTA
>CALXSB010000016.1 GCA_944391005.1 uncultured Rickettsiales bacterium
CCTTACCCCCCTTCACAGGGGGGTCTGAGAAATGAACCCCCCTTACCCCCCTTCACAGGGGGGCGAGTTTGGGGGCTTCACAGGGGGGTCTGGGAGAGGAACCACTCTATTCCCCATTGACAGATGAGTGATATTTGGCGGAGCCCTTCACAGGGGTGGTAGGATGGCCCCTATCCCCCCTTGACAGGGGGGATGGAGATGATGGATCTTTACGGTGGAACTGAGATGGCTCCTTCACAGGGGGGTGATATGGAAAGATCCTCTCAAGGGGAATGGAAATTTAAATTCACATGTGGTTGGTATGATGGTCTTTCAAAGTAGGATATAATATGAATCTTTTCACGGGATGATAATAGGGATTCTATAATGATTTCTATATTTGACATTAATCCTTGATAAGAAAGATTATATGGTAGCCTATTGTAAATATATAAATTTATAGTTGACGTCGTAAAAAAAATGAAAAACTGTTGTTTTTTATTTTATAATTATGCAAATATTTTTTAAATATTAAATTATTGGAGCGGCATAGAATTAGTGTCTATACCGCTTGTTTGTTATAGTATTTCTTCTGCTGTAATTTCAAGAGTATTGTTTTTTTCTTCAGTATTCAATACCCCCTTTATTTTAAAAACTCTATTATTGTAAACTATTCTGTATTCTGTTTTAAAATCTTCAAAATATCTGATTGTAATTATATGCGTAATTCTTTCTGATATTTTTTCTGCTTCAAATTGTTCAAAAGTATCTATGGGTTTTATTTCAGCCCAAGTATATTTTAATTTTTTCCATTCTTCAGAAAAACCGCCAAATCCATCTTCTGTATTTGTTTTATATTGAATTTCAACTTTTTTATTTAATCTATCAAGTAAAACATTCTGTGTCATTTTATAATTTAACCTCTCTATATTTTTTATAAATGTTCATAGAAGTTAATGGTATGGATGAGTAGCCGCTTCTATCTTCATACATTCTTGCAATGTGTATTAACATGGCTTGTATTAATTCATCGGTTATAGTAGTAAGACCGGCTTTATATTCTATATCTAATCTGTAAAAGTTGTCAAGTGTTGATTTAATGTTTATTATGCCGCCGATATTGTCAAAAATGTAATCACTTTCATTAAGGTTTATAGAACTTCCGTCGGTTTTTATTAGTTTTATTTCTTCTATTGATTTTATTGGTTGATATGGCAAAATAATAAAATTTTTCTTTAGTTCGTATAAAGAGTAAATATATGTTCTTTCAACGAGTGTTTTGTTGATATTTGTTTCGCATTGGGAAGAGGCGGTTTTAATCAATCTTTTGATAAAATCATCATCGTCTTCAAAATCTACTTTTAAAAAAGACTTTACATCTTCTAATGCAATTGGCAATTGTGCTGCATCAGTTTTGATATTCAATATTGATGTATTTTTACTTATATTCATAATAGTTTAATTATTTGTTGATATTTTCTAAAAGTTAAATAAAATTTATAACATAAAAATTATATTCTATTTTTAAATGAGGAAGATATATAAAATATTCTATTTAGTTCTTTTATTTTTTTTGTTTTCTTGTCATGGTCCAATAATACCAAACGAGGTCATAAGAGTTATTGAGATTGAAGATGATAATTTATGTATGATGGAAGGTGTTGAATTTAAATACCAAGATACTAGAATGATATATTGGGAATGTAGACTTAGAATTATGGATCAAAGAATCAATGGAGAATTTGATAATTATGGATACAGCCAATTATATAAATCAGAATTTAAAAGATTAAGAAAAATAATAAAAAATAGAATTAAAGAACAAAAGCAAATGGCTATTACGGAAATAAATAATTCAATTGAAGAAAAAGAACATAATTATTGTGTAATGCTTAAAAATCAAAACAATAATGATTCAGAATATGATTACTTTAAATGTAGAGATGATCTTGAAAAATTAAGAAAAGGCAAGATTGATTTTTCAAATTCAAGCAATGAATACATTATGAAAATTTTTGAATATGAAAATGAAACAGAAACATCTCAAGCAAGTGATAATTTGCTCGTTAATAAAGAATGTATAAAATATGTTGGTGATAAAAATAAACTAAATAAATGTCAAAACGCAATCGTTGAAGTAAATAAATGTTTTACAGAAATAAACGATCAACTCGTTCAAAGAAATATAGATGACAAGATATACTGCACAAAAGTTAGTTTAGAAAAATATCCTGATTCCCTTGCAAAATTTAACAATACAAACTCACAAGATTTTTCTTTAGGTCCAAGAATGAATAAGATAGACGTATTAGACTTAAGAGAAAAAGAGTTTCAAGACTGTTATAGGACTAGACTTCAAAAAATTTCTAGCTACAAAGATTACCTAGAAGATCAGTGTAAAATAAAGCATTTAAAAAATATTAATGAAAGTGATTGATTATTAAAAAATAAATGCTTATACTGTATTCAACATGTTTTGTTAATAATACAGTTTATAAAATGAGTCAAGGTGTTGATTGGAAAACGGATGGCGTAAGCACAAGTGGTATAAGTGGAAATATTAACGATACCGCAATAATTGGAAAAGGAATATCTGATAGCCTTATTTCTAAAGATAGCGTATTAAATCAGGATTTAGAAAAACTTTTTGATGAGATTGGCAATACAAAAGCTATTAAATTGCCTGAAGGTTTAAAACCATTAAAGTATTGCTTGACTAAGGAAAGCGGACCTATTTATGGACAACAATCTATCGGGGCTTTATTAGTGCAAGGTATTAAGGCTTATAATATTTTAAAACAAAGATAAAAAATAAAAAAAGGAGTAAATATGTTTTCAGAAAAAATGATGGATCATTGTCAAAACCCAAGAAATGTTGGAAAATTAGACGAAAATGATAAAAATGTTGGAACCGGACTTGTCGGCTCTCCAGTATGTGGCGATATGCTTCAATTTTGGCTTAGAATTGAAGACGGAATAGTCAAAGATGCCAAATTTAAAACTTTTGGTTGTGGCGGTGCAATATCTTCAAGCTCTTTAATGACCGAAAAAATAATTGGAAAAACAATTGAAGATGCACTAAAAATAACCAATAAAGAATTAGTTGAAGAGTTAGAATTACCAAAATTAAAAGTTCACTGTTCTGTAATGGCTGAAGAAGCAATTGCAAAAGCAATTGATGATTACAAAAAAAAGAACGGATTACAATAGTCATACAGATTTTATTATAACTTATAATTCAAAAGAACATTACAATAGAATACTTGATATAAAATTCAAGTATTCTAGTTCGTATATAATATCAAATATTTTATAATATTTTTAAACTTGACTTATTATCTAATAAATTAATACATATTGCTTACAATAATTTTTAATTTATATCAATCAACAACCACTAAATTTCGTCCATAATAATTTAAAGAAACAATTTATAATATAACTAGCAATATTTTTAGATATCAAAAATTTCTTGAATTATAATATTTATTTTTTAAAATTATTTTTATATAAATATTTATACCTTAACATTGTGAAAATTAGTATCATATATATCAGAATTTTAAATTCTTCTAATAATGATGAATGGCATCCTGTTAAAGCAAAACAAATATACAACGATATATTTATTATAAAAGAAATTGATTCTGAAGCAATTTTAGATAAACTAGAATATAAAATAGGAAATATAGTAAGAACCGTTGATAAAAAGTTTGGCAGATGGATAACTCATAAGATTGCAATTGAAAAGTTAGACAGCATATAACTTAAACTTATTTATAGACTAAATTATCTACAAATATAAATTTTTTCTATATTAATTATTTTTATTAATTTTAAGTTTTTAATTATCCCCTATAGAAAAAATATTAAATTCAAGCACGAAGGCAAGGGGATGCAAGCGACTTGCGAAGTAAGGCATTTGCAATCACCAGTGAGGCGAAGCTGAACGTTTGCCAAAGTGCCAACCGAGTGAAACGAGGATGAAGCACGAAGTGGGAGCAAATCAAGCTTGCTTGAATTTGCTAGCTTGTCGTCCCAC
>CALXSB010000017.1 GCA_944391005.1 uncultured Rickettsiales bacterium
GCCACAGGCGTTTGACTTAAATGATGCATTGCTTTTGCACGAATTTACCCATATAGTAGAAACTGACTTTTATAGAGATGAGAATGGAGAATTGAATTATAAAGTTGGCTTTATTGAAGCTACATTAAAAGAAACAAAAGAAAACTATGATGTTAAGGAAATGGTAAAAAATAAGCTACAAAACAGCATTGAAGATGATAATGAAGAAAATCAAATTGATGAGGATGAAATCAACACATATTTCAATGAGGTTGTAACTGATTATTTGGCTTGCAAAATATACAATATATTTAGAGAAAAAAATCGTCCAATTGGACTAATAGAAGGACAATTCCTATCTTCATATAGTTTAGCATTCCCTTTAATTCAGGGATTTCTGGAGGATAATCTAGAAGAGATAAAGGCATGTAGAATATCTAGTGATGCGAATGCGTTCAGAAAACTTATAGGAGAAGATTGTTATAGAAAAATAGCAACAAACCTATATAAATTCAAACAGATCATAAACAAAAACAATTTTTCTAATATGGATATTTTAAAAAATATTGCAAGAAAAACCAATTTAGATACCAACAATCTATATGACTGCTATCAATATAATTGTGATTGGACTGAAGATGAAAAAACAATAATAAATATTTATAAGGCAATTGATGAAGTAAGGAAAATTGTCAAATTGCGCAAAAATTTTGATCAAGAAATGAAAAATAAAAAAAAATCTCGTATAGTCTTTTCAAATGATAATGAAAGATAATATCATAAAAAATAAAAAAAGCAGATACTTATTATTTTATCTGCTCAGTGTGTCGACAAATTGACAGACTGTAGAGATACAAGCGAGGCAAGGCTCGAAAAATGCCCAAAGCCAGGAGTTTAGTATACCTAAATGACTGGTTTTGGGCGTTTTTCAGTAAACGAAGCAAGAAAATTTTAATAAAATTTTCAGTCGCGCCGTTTGTCTACAGTCTGAGCAGATATTTATTATTTATCTGCCTCTTTTGATTATATATTAAGTAATCTTAATATATGTCCGCTTACAATCATAAGCACTAAGTCAACGATCCAAATAATGTTCCAGCCTAGCAGTATTCTTAACAAGCCTGCAACGATCTTGCCTTCCATAATTCTTGTAACTGCTCCGCAAATAAAAGCAGTGATAGGAATAATTGCAAGAATTATGCTAACAAGTCTAGACAATCCAAAATAATCGTTTTTCTTTGCCATACCATTAAACCTCCTACAAATATTATATTACAATCTTTTTAAAAATCCTATCGATTTTTGACTTTTTTTAATTTTTTATTGATATATTAAATAGAGCGAAAAAAATTTAGTATTAATATCAATGATTATTAGATTAGTAGAAAATAAATATTCTTTTATGCCTTAATAAAATATAAAATTTAACAATCTATACTTTCATTTTCACCATATCTTATTTAGTTTTTTATCTTCTCCCATGAAAACTCATTGCGTCCAAAATGTCCGTAGCAGGCAGTTTGTTTGTATATCGGTTTTAATAAATCAAGTTCGTTTATCATATTATCAATTGAAAAATCAAAATTTTGCTCAATATATGATTGTATCATCTCGATAGAAACGCGATTAGTATTAAAGCAATCGATATACATACTGATCGGCTTTTCCTTACCAATAGCAAAACCTAGTTGAATTTCACAGGTCTTTGCAAAACCATGCGCGACTATATTCTTGGCAACGTAGCGCGCATAATATGCACCAGACCTATCAACCTTTGTTGCGTTTTTTGAACTAAAGCATCCACCGCCAACCTTACCAACACCACCATAAGTGTCTACAACGATCTTGCGTCCAACGCATCCACTGTCGCCAAATGAACCCCAAATTGTGAATTTGCCAGATGGATTGATAAGATATTCTATCTCATCTTGACAATACTGCTGATATTCTTTTAAAACAGGCATGGCAACTTCACGCTTTATAATGTCATAGATTTCTTCATTTGAAAGTTTTTCACTATGTGATACACTTATGACGATTGTAACGATTTTTTTGGGTTCGCCATCATCATATTCAACAGAAACTTGACTTTTTGCATCAGCAAAGAAGTCATCACGACTTCGCCTAAACTCGTCATATCTTTTCATCAGTTTATGCGCAATCATAATAGAAAGTGGCATGAATTCCTTTGTGTCACTGCAGGCATAGCCATAAATAATGCCTTGATCATTTGCACAAAGTTTTTCTTTAACCACCGCCCTATTAATATCAGGGCTTTGAATACTAATCTCTTTTATAATTTTAAAATCATTTTTGTAGCCAATATCTTTTAGCACATCGCGTGCAATCTTGTCATAATCGATGCTAGCCTTAGTAGTCGCTTCACCATAAATAAACAACTTATCATTTTTAATTGCGCACTCCACTGCCATTTGACTGTCTTTATCCTGTCTTAAAGCTTCATCCAAAAAGGCATCTGCAATACAATCACAGGTTTTGTCTGGATGTCCAATATTAACACTTTCACTTGTAACTATTCGCTTCATATTTTCTCCTTTTAATAAACGAGGCGATCAACTTTATCTATAAAAAGCCAGCATTGCGTTGAAAGTCGAAACAATTTATTATCTTCTGTAACTGCATAATGAAAAGATTTTTCATCGCTTTTTAAAGTAATGGTTTTCCCGTTGCCAAATCTATAACCATTTTCTTTT
>CALXSB010000018.1 GCA_944391005.1 uncultured Rickettsiales bacterium
TTCATTATTATTATTTTTTTTAATCAAATGATTGGCATTTATATACATATTAATATACCATTGAATTGTTAACACAATTCAATGGTATATTAATATTTTTAAAAAGCTATCTTTTTTTGACAATCTCCATGAATTGATGTTGCTTTATTTTTCTTTTGTTCTTCTTTCTAGGTCTTTTTTGAATATTTTAGAATATCTTTCTATTTCTTTCTCGTCTTTAATATCCCTATAAAGCTCTTTTTCTAAATCTTTTTGAATTTCCAATTCTTCTTTTGTTAATATTTCTTTATTTTTCTTCATTTTTTGCTCCTTTTTAAATTTATATTTATAGTTAAAATAAATAATTGGTTAATATCGTTTAGTTGCTCTATTTATTTAATATTTTATTCTTTATTTCTTTTTCAAAATCTTCTTTTAATAATATGTAGGGTTTTACGCCTAAGATTTTTGCGATTTCTTCTATTCTGTTCAATGAAATTACTTTGCTGCCGCTTTCTATTGCACTTATGTAGGATTGGTTTACGTTCATCTCGTTTGCAAGTTCTTCTTGTGTGATGGACATTAATATCCTTATACATCTTATATTTTTTGATACTAGTGCGTTTAGATTCATGTGTTGGTTTTTTGTTTAATATAAATAATAAAAAATTATCAAAAAGTTATTGACAAATACTTATAAGTAATTAATTATTACCTATAGGTAATAAAAAATACTATTTAAGTGAGAGTTGTTATTTTTAACATAGGTAATAAATTAGAGGTTGATTTTGTAAATTGTTTAATAGATAGGGGGTATTATGTATATGGTTTGCTGAAAGATGCAAGCTTGTTCTCATTAATAAAAAATCCATTGCAGTTTGAGAGTGTAAATATTAATCCTATAGAACGAAATATGATTGATAATTTTATTGTAAAAATCAACCCAAAATTTATTTATTTTTTTTCTAATCAATTATTACGAGAAAATTCTTTTGAAATACCTGTTTATAATATGTTGGAAAATGGTTTGTCTGTGTTGTATTTACTAGAAACTATTAAAAATATGAATTCTGTTGAATTAGTGCAGGTATTGGATATTGATGATAAAAGTAGTCTATTTTATCCAAAAAACCCATATGAAACGGCTTTGATGTATTCCTATAATATGGTTGAAACATATAGAGAGTCCTATGGCGTTAATTGTTCAAATGCATTTTTTAAAGATTTTATTAATAATTTTGTTGAGATATGAAGATAATTGCGTCTTTAACAAGCTATCCGGCAAGAATTGATGCTGTTTATTTAACTATAGAAAGTATATTAAATCAAACTTTGAAACCGGATGAAGTTATTTTGTGGCTGGCAAAAGATGAGTTTAAGGATGATAATGAATTGCCTAAAAATCTAACTGATCTTACTAAACGTGGTCTTACTATTAAATGGTGCGATAAAAATTTAAGATCCTTTAATAAGCTGATACATAGCTTAAAAGAATATCCGAATGATATAATAATAACTTTTGATGATGATACGATATATGATAAGGACTGCGTAAAATTACTATATAACGGATATTTGAAATATCCAAATTTCATTCAGTGTCATAGGGCATTAAAGATAACTTCTAGAAATGGCGAAATTCTTCCATATAATGATTGGATTTGGAATATAAAGAGTAAAGATACCGTGCCATCCTATAGTAATTTCTTTACCGCTTCTAATTCGGTATTGTATCCTCCTAAATGTTTTTACAAGGATATTTTTCAGGATAATATATTTTTGAAGTTATGCCCAAGAGAAGATGACGCATGGTTTTGGGCAATGGCTGTTCTTAATGGCACAAAAATTAATGTTGTGGAAGACAATATAACATTACAAGTTATGAATCAAAAAGCTTCACAAAAATATGCTCTTTGCAAAACTAATGTTGATGAAGGACAAAGCACTGCACAATTAAAAAATATTATAGAATGTTATCCGGAAATTTATCAAAAAATTATTACTTGCTGTGTTAAAAAAGAAAACCAAGAAAAAAAATCAAGCAAAACAACAACTAGAGTGAAATTATTTTTTATACCACTTTTAAAGGTTATAAGAAAAAACAGTAAAATAAGAATAAAATTATTAAATATTATTCCATTTTTTGAAAAAAAAGAATTAAACCATAGAACAAAAATTTTTATATTAGGGGTTAAAATTTTGACAATAAAAACGAAGGAGCGTAATGAACAATAATCATATACCAATATTTTTAGCCGCTAATAATGATTATGCTCCATTTATTGCAACTACTATAGCCAGCATTTGTTATAATACTAAATCTTTCATAGAATTTTATATACTTGATAGCAATATAAGTTCATTTAGTAAAAAATTAATAGAGTCTTTAAAAGAAAAATTTAGCAATTTTTCAATAGAGTTTATAAAAATTGATTTTAATAAATATTTTAGTAATTTTAGAACTGATACCCAGTGGTCATTGGATGTATATTCAAGATTTTTAATACCAGATTTAAAACCAAATTTAGATAAGATAATTTATCTTGATGTTGATGTGCTAGTATTTAATGATATAACTAAATTATATAATTTAGATTTATCTAATTATGGCTTGGGTGCTGTTCAAGATTTATATGCATGTATTGATCATAGATGTGATCTTTATTTAACTAATCCAAAACAATATTTCAATTCTGGAGTTTTATTAATTAATTGTGATTATTGGAGAAAAAATAAGATACTTGATAAACTGTTTGAAATAGAAAAAAAATATAAAAATAAATTAATTTTCTTTGATCAGGACCTATTAAATATTTGTTTTAATGATAACTATAAAATATTAGACTATGAATATAATTTACAGACAGAACAAATATTTAGATTTGATAATTTAAATAAACAAGAGGTTTTGGGTATTAAAAAAGCTTCAGAAAATCCATGTATTAGACATTTTTCTTCTCGTAAAAAACCTTGGATTTGCAGCTCAATTAGAATTGATGAAAAAATATTTAAAATGCCGCATCTTAATGAGTTTTGGTTTTTTGCAAAAATGACACCATTTTATGAGGGTATGCTAAATAATTTTATAGTCAATATTTCTATTTCGGATACTAATTATATTAAAACGATTAAATTGTTTAATATAATTCCAATTATAAAGCTAAAGAAAAAGAACAACAAGATTAGAGCTTATTTATTTAATTTTATACCAATTTTAATAATTAAAGAAAGAGTTAAATAATGAATAAAATTTTGTGTAATTTTTTTGCTGCTTTTATTGCCAATAAAGAGAAGAGGGATAGTTTTAGAAGAAAAAATATCAGTAAAAAAATTAATATTGAAGAAATATATTATCAAACTACAAATATTACTGGCAAATTTTCTAAAATTGTTGATGAAGTAATTTTAAACAAATTAATAGAAAACAATAGACAGTTAAATAAAGTTTATTATAGAGAAAAATTTTTATGTTATAAAAATATAGAAAAAATACTTTCCTTGAAGGATAAATATAAAGGTCAAAAATGTTTTATAATTGGAGGCTCCCCATCTTTAAAACAATTGGATTTAACAAAATTGAATGGTTGTGATTATAAAATATTTACTGTTGGCAGAGGATATAAGCTAAAGGATTTTGGATTATTGCATTCTGACTTTCATGTTGTTAGCGATATGACCGGCTATTCTGAAATATTAGACGAATTGGATGAGGACTACTCGGATATATTTTTTTCCTATTGTGGAATTGATTTTGCTAACAATGTAAAAGAATTAATTTATTTTGATTATTTTGAGGCGCCGATAAATATGGACAAGCATTATCAAAGTGATTTAACTAGACCATTGTTTCATTGCGATACTGTAATTGATTTTGCTTTGCAAATAGCTACTTATATGGGCTTTAAAGATATATATTTTGTTGGAGTTGATTTAGATTTTAATAAAAATTCAGGACATGTCTATAAATCAAGCGCTGGTGAGAACGAAAGGCAAATTTCTCATTCAAAAAACAGGAATCTTTTTATGTTATCAAGTTTTGAGTTTGCAGCAAAATACTTGAAAGACAAAGGCATAAATTTATATAATGCTTCGCCAAGCGGTATATTGGATTGTATGCCAAGAGTTAATTATGATGATTTATTTAATAATAATTAGTTTTAAAAATGTTTTTTACAAAAAAATATAAAAAAAAGATTAAAAATATAGAGGCGAATTTAAATGAATTAAATTCAAAGTTTAATATTTTTAGATGTCAGTTTGAAAAATCTTTTGAGTTTAATAGAGATTTTGATAAATTTTTAATAGATAATGCAAAAGAAAGAATGGATGCCAATAGAATAGATCTCTTTGACTTAAAAAGATGTGAATTTCATAGGGATAGATATAGACTTGCTTGTGAATATACTGAGAACAAGGTTGTTTTAGATATTGCTAGCGGCACTGGCTATGGCGCTGATATTTTATATAAATTAGGAAGGGCTAAGAAGGTTTATGGAGTTGAAATTAACAGGGATGCCGTTGACTATGCCAATACTATTTATGGATCTGAATTTGTGAAGTATATACAAGGATCTATTTTGAATATACCATTTGATGATAGCTTCTTTGATGTTTTAACCTCTTTTGAAACTATAGAGCATGTTAATGATGAAACCAAACAAATAGAAGAAGTAAAGAGAGTATTAAAAAATAATGGACTTTATATAATTAGCACACCAAATGATTGGGATAATTCAAATAATGAATTTCATGTCAGAGACTATAATTATGAATCAATAAAAAAATTAATTTCTGATAATTTTGAGATTATTAAGATATATAATCAAAATTCTGGTTCTATTGGAAGAAAAGAAAATCATGATATGCCAAGAATGATATATACCACAAATGATAATAACTATAGAACAGCAGAATGTTTTATAATTGTTGCTAGAAATAAAAAATAGAATATTAATAAACTTTTAGTATTATGGAGAAAATTATAGATGATTTAAAACTTAATGAAGTTCCTGAATTTAAGCAAATTAGACTTGAGACTACTAATATGTGTGGCTATAACTGCTTTTGTTGTCCAAGGTCAAAGATGACTAGAAAGCAAGGCATTATGCCAATTGAAGATCTAAGTCTTGTATTACAAAAACTTGATTATATTAAATATTTTTGTATTTTTATGCTTCATGGTTATGGTGAAAGTTTAATTGTAAAAGATTTGCCTGAGAGAGTAAAAATGATAAAGGACATGAAGCCAAACTTTTCTACATTTATTGTATCAACATTAGGATATGATGTTGAAAAGTTGTGGGGGGGGGGGCTTTATAAACTATTTAATAGCGGATTAGATTCTATGAATGTTAGTTTGTATGCCTATACGAAGGAAGATTATGCTATTTTGCATGGCAAAGATAGTTTTGATATTGTGAAGGAAAATTTAAAAACTGTTGCTCAGTTGATGAAGACTTTTAATTTTAAATTAAAAATTCAATTGGACGATTTTGGGGAATTAGCTCCTAAAAATTGTCAAAAAGGACATGATAAAAAGCAAAAAGATTTTATAGATTTTCTTTATACTATTGGTTTTTCAGACGAAAATATACAATATCAAAAACTGCATAATTTTGGGAGTGGTTTTGATGATAAAACTATACATAAAAAAGATGTTCCATGTTCAGTTTGCTGGGGATGTAGAAAAGAACATTTATGCTTGACTTGGGATTTAAATGTTATTCCATGTTCCTATGATTATAATGCTGATTTTATTTGGGGAAACATAAAAAATCAATCTCTTGAGGATATTTTTAAATCTGAAAGCAGGATGAAATTTATAAAAAATTTATTAAATTTTGATTTAACACATCAAAAAATGTGCAATGGGTGTTTTTTTAATAAAAATGGCCATTTTGATAAAGAATATGAAATAATTAAAGAATATACTAATAAATTTAAGGAAAAAAATGAACAATAATGAATTATGCAATGAAACACTTACAGAACAGTATAAAATATTGTATAAAAATAATAAAAATTATTATAAAGGAAGATTATTTTTATTGGATGAAATTAAATTGGTTATAGATTACTTAAAACCAAGAATTGTTTTAGATTATGGATGTGGCGAAGGCGCGATTATAAAAGAACTTATGGATATATATCCAGAAATAAAATTTTATGGCTATGATCCAGCTATACCAGGTTTAGATACAATACCGGTTGAAAAAGCTGATCTTGTTATTAACACGGATGTATTGGAACATATACCAGAAGATATTCTGCCGAATGTTGTTGAAAAAATATCAAAAATTTCTCAATATGCATTTTTTAATTTGCACCATGCAAAAGCTTCTACTGTTTTGCCAAATGGAGAAAATGCACATTGCACTATAAAAGATAGAAGATGGTATGAAGAATTATTTAGAAAATATTTTGGATATGTTGATATGGAAGACGGCAGATATGATGTCAACAGTGTATGCTTTACGTTTTTTATGCCTAACGAATTAAAAAGACATTATTATAATATTATTGGTAGAGAAAATCTTGAAATGAAGATTGATAATCTATTAAGGCTTATTGATATTAACGGAACAAACAGCAAGATTGAGAAAATCTTAAAAAAGAAACGTAAGAATAAAATAAAAAAACTCTTTTCTAGAATATTTAAAAAACATAATAATGGTTAAAATTTTAAAATAGTAAATAGTATTTATTATGATTAAATATTGAAATATACATTCGGGTCTTTTGTCGGTTTTTTACTGGAAACATAGAAGAAATAGTTATTATTTTGGAAAGAGACAATAAAATATATAAAATTTAAATCGTTGGAGATTTATGGTTTTGATTTTTTTAAAACAAATTCGTTATCAAATAATGAAGAATTGAAGATTGTAAAGGAATTGAAACCTCATAATTTTGATTTTGAGAAAAAATATATAATGAATCTTGTTTCTGAGAGTAAAAATATAAAAATATATTAAAATTAATTTATAGTAAGTTTTTGATAAAATTCTATTACTTTTTTGTTAGCTTTAATATTGTTAATATTAAAGCTTTCTATGAATAGTCCCGGTAATGTTTTTACTCTTGAAACGGCTACATAAAC
>CALXSB010000019.1 GCA_944391005.1 uncultured Rickettsiales bacterium
AAGAAGTGAGTAGGTTGAGAAAACGGACGGCGAAAAGAGTGGCAGATGAATTGATGGATGAACTTACGGCGCTTAAGATGGAAAAAACTGTATTTGATGTTGATTTTAAGGAGTTGGATGAAGATAATTGGAATAGAAACGGCATTGACGCAGTAAAATTCATAGCCTCAACAAACCCAGGTATGCCAATGGGTGAATTGTCAAAGATTGCATCTGGCGGAGAGTTGTCAAGATTTATGTTGGCTTTAAAAGTTGTGCTTTCAAAGGTTAGATCTGTCCCTACTATAATTTTTGACGAGATTGATACAGGCATTAGCGGTGCAGTAGCTGAGGCTGTTGGTGAAAGATTGAAAAAACTTGGCAATAATCTGCAGGTTTTAGTTGTTACGCATCATGCCCAAGTGGCCTCAAAAGGAAATTATCATCTAAAGGTAAGAAAAGAGCAAAAGGAAAATAAAACAACTACTGCTGTTGAAATTTTAGAAATGCAGGATAGAATTAGAGAGATTGCAAGGATGTTCTCAGGCGAGATTATAACTGATGAAGCCTTGAGAGTAGCAGAAAAGATGTTAGGTAATTAGGTATGAAATTTAAAGATAAAAAGCTTGGCAAAATTGGAAAATTAAAAAATCATTTATTTGGTTTATTTTGGTTTTTATTTGGTATTGTTATTTTGATTTCTGTTCTTTCTTTTAATGAAGCAGACATATCTTTTAATAACGTTTCAACCATATATGAAACAAAAAACTATTTGGGATCTTTCGGTTCTCATTTGTCTGATTTATTACTGCAGCTTTTCGGGCTTTCTTCTTTATTTTTCGCTGGTTTGTTTATTATAGTTGGCTATAAGGTGGCGTTTAATAAAACAATATACAACAAGTGGCAAAAAATATTTGCTTTTATTGGGCTTCTTATAAGCTCTTCTATAATTTTTGATATAACTACAGTATCTAAATTTTGCAGCATCGGAAGATGCGGAGGTGTAGTCGGATCCTTTTTAACCAATACTCTTTATTATCTGCCACAATTTTTACTTTTGCTATTGTCTGGTTTTTTATTTTTTATATCAATATCATTCTTTCTTGATATAAGAAAAAATTGGTGGCTGGTAAAAACTGCAAAATTATACAGACTTATAAAATATATAATTTTTGGAACTTTATCAATCTTTAAATTTTTATTTAAATTGTTTACAACTAAAAATTTCCGTGAAAGATTAAAAAGATTTTTTATAAACATGTTTAATAGGCAAAAAGGTGATTTTGTTTTAATTGATGATGAAGAGGACGGGGAAGATAACGGCAATGAATCAGAAGAAGAAACAAAAGAATCAAAAGAGGATTTTAAGAAGAAAAAAATTAGTATTTTTGGCCTGTTTAACAAAAAGAAAGACAATAATATTTCTATTGATATTGAAGATAGGATAATTTTACCCAAGGAAAAACAAGCGAAGTCTAATGCCAAGTCAAAAAGTTCAAGCAAACATCATGACAAATATGTTTTGCCTAATTTATCGCTTTTAAATAAAAATAATAATAAAAATAGAGTTGCAATTTCAAAAGAAGAATTGTTTGATCAATCTGAAAAATTACTTAAGGTGTTAAGAGATTTTGGTGTAAAGGGTGAAATGATTAGCGTAAAGGCTGGTCCAATAATTACTTTGCATGAGTTTGAACCGTCGGCCGGAACTAAATCTTCAAGAGTTATAGGATTGTCTGATGATATTGCTAGATCCATGAGTGCTGTTTCTGCTAGAATTTCTGTTATTCCCGGCAAAAATGCTATGGGTATTGAATTGCCTAATAAGCAAAGGGAAACTATTTATATTAGAGATCTATTAGACTCAAGTGAATATAAAAATTCACGCGGTGCACTTCCAATAATCATTGGCAGTGATATTGCGGGCGGAGCTGTTGTCGCAGACTTGGCAAAAATGCCGCACTTGCTTGTTGCGGGAACGACTGGTTCTGGAAAATCCGTTGCTATAAACACAATGATTACATCTCTGCTTTATAGAATGACGCCGGATCAATGCAAATTCATAATGATAGACCCTAAAATGCTTGAACTGTCTGTCTATGAAGGAATACCACATCTGCTGACGCCTGTTGTAACAGAACCTGTAAAGGCAATAACGGCATTAAAATGGGTATGCAGAGAAATGGAAGACAGATACAGAATTATGGCTAGTTTAGGAGTTAGAAATATTGCGGGCTATAATGAAAAATTAAATAATGCCATTAAAAACGGCACAAAATTAACAAGAAGAGTTCAGGTTGGTTTTGATACGGAAACTGACGATCCTATCTACGAAGAAAAAGAGATAGAGGAAAAAGAAATGCCATACATTGTTGTAATTGTTGATGAAATGGCTGATTTAATGATTACAGCAGGAAAAGAGATTGAGGCGTCAATTCAAAGAATTGCACAGAAAGCCAGAGCTGCGGGTATTCATCTGATTATGGCGACCCAGAGACCATCGGTTGACGTAATCACTGGTGTTATAAAGGCGAATTTCCCAACTCGTATGAGCTTTCAAGTTGTATCAAAGATTGACAGCAGAACAATTTTAGGTGAACAGGGTGCAGAGCAATTATTAGGTATGGGCGATATGCTGTTTATGGCAGGAGGCGGCAAAATTATCAGAGCACATGGTCCATTTGTTTCTGATGACGAGGTTGAAAAAATAGTAAACTTTATTAAATCTCAAGGATTTGAACCTAATTATGTTGACGAAGTTTTGAAAAATGATGACGAGTTTGCTAGCGATAATGATAGCAGCGGTTCAACATCTTCTGATGGTGATTTATTTGGCTATGAAGAGGAAAAGGATTTATACAAACAGGCTTTAGCTATAGTAAAAAGAGATAGGAAATGCAGCATCAGCTATATTCAGAGACAATTAAGAATTGGCTACAATAAAGCTGCAAATTTAGTTGAAGAGATGGAAAGAAACGGCGTTCTAAGTGCACCAGGCAATACAGGAAAACGCGAGATTTTAATAAAAGGCGATGAATAATTAATGATTAATTTTTATTTTAGTTATTTTAATGCAATTTTATATATTGGTCAATAAATTAATATTAATAACAAACTCTACTTCCAATAAAAAAATAATAAAATAATTTACTCTATATGTGCAATATCAATAAACTAAAAAACTATTGAATAGGTCGTAAGAAGTTGAAGTTAATTTCAATGGTATTATTGG
>CALXSB010000020.1 GCA_944391005.1 uncultured Rickettsiales bacterium
GAGGCCAATATATGGGCATTTCCAAGAGGTATAGAAAGAAATGGATTGGCTGGTAAAAATTCTGTAAAATGGACATCAAAATATGGAAGCGTTATTACATCAGCATTTGATATGGCTACAGTTGATGGAATGAATGAAAAAGGACTTGTTGCAAACATTTTATATCTAACAGAATCGGAATATGTTATACCTAAAAAGAATGATAGAAGAAAACCTTTGTCAATTTCAATGTGGGTGCAATATATTTTAGATAATTACGCAACAGTTGAAGAGGCTGTAAAAGATTTAAAAAAAGAAAAAATATATATTGCTACAGCAGAAATTCCAAATGACGGCAGACAGGCCGGATTGCATCTTACAATATCAGACGCAAAAGGCGATTCCGCTATATTTGAATATATAAACGGAAAGCTAAGAATATACCATGGAAAACAATATAAAGTTGTTACAAACTCACCAGAATATTTTCAACAACTAGCAATAGATGAATATTGGAAATCTATAGGCGGAACCGTATTTTTACCAGGAACAAACAGAGCGGCAGATAGATTTGCAAGGGCTTCATTTTATATAAATGCAATACCAAAAACTTCAGATACAAGGCTTGCAGTAGCTTCAGTATTTTCCGTTATGAACAATGTATCTGTTCCAATTGGTATAACAACTCCAAATGAACCAAATATTTCAACAACAATATGGAGAACTGTTGCAGATCAAAAAAGCAAGTTATATTTTTTCCAATCAACACTTAGAGAAAATATTTTTTGGGTTAATCTAAAAGAAATAAATTTTGATAAAGATCAACCGGTTAAAAAATTAGATTTAACAAATGGCAAATATTATACTGAAAATGCAACTTCAAACTTTAAAGAAGCTAAAGCATTTCAATTTTTGCCATCCGTGATAGAAAATAAATAGTTTATTTATAATAAAAAAATATTTTAAAAATATGGAAAATAAAAGATAAATATTCTAATATTACTTTATATGTTTTAATAATTTTATCTGGAGGCAAGAATGAATAAATCTATTACTGAAAAAATAGATAAAATTATCAATAATAATCCAAACGAAATTGACAATATAACGTTTGACAAATATATTGTTGATTTTGAAAAAGAAATTATGATTGATTTTATGAGCAATAAATTTAATTCAAAATTTGATTTTATAAATCTTAGAAGAATAATAAATCGTATGAGAAAAATTAATTTCAAGATAAAAACAAAAGATAACAAAATAAAAAAAATAAGAAATATTATTAGCGATTTTTTATAATAAATAGGGCAAAATTGCCCTATTTACTAAGTTAAGATGAAGCTTTTCCGCATTTTAGCATTCTAAATGCTTCTTTTCTTATTACATCGCCGCCAACTCTTTTTGTTGTATAGAATCTAACGTAAGGTTTTGATGTATAAGGATCTCTCAAAATTGTGATATTTTTTCTATCAACTATCTGATAAAATTTAAAATTACCAAATATAACAGAAAGACTTTCAGCAGCTAATGCAGGCATATAGGCACTTTGATATACAGGGCATCCCATAATTGTATCGGAAACACCTCCAAGTAAAGCAGGCTGCCATAAATATGCACCACTTGTTGAATCTTTTAACATTCTAATTGCAGAAACAGCAGCTCTTGGCATAACAAAACTTGCACCATCAACATACTGTTCACCCAATGAATAATACAAATCAACTATATCTTCCGCAGAAATACCACCATTAGTTCCCGAAGATGAAGTGATTAAATCTATACCGCTTGTATAGTTTGTTATACCTTTAGGTTGATTATTAGTATCTCCTGTTCCTTTTAGGAATGCTTCTTCTTCTTTTTGTGCAAATTCTTCTGCTAATCTATAAGCAAGCCATTCCTCTATATTTATTGAAGAATCGTCAAGTAATTTTTGTGTAACTTTTGGTTGTGCAACAAGTTCATGTGCTTTAATTGTAGTTTTTGTTAGAGTTGAAGTATCACTATCGCTTACCGTTCCAGTTTCGCTAATCCATGAAGTTGAGAAACTTGTATCATCAATAACTTCTAACGCAGAAGATGAAATTGTTTGAACTGAAGATATTTTTCTCATAAAACAATTATTTAATAATTCTCCAGATATTATTTTCTGCATATTTGGAGTTAATAGATATCCGCCATAGGCAGAACTCTCGCCAGTAATTGAAGTATCAAGAGCCATTTTACTTTCATAATTAGCTAAATCAACTTCAATACCTTTTTTTAAATAATTGTTCAACGCTTTTTTGTGTTCTAAATTTTCTACTGTAAAACTTGAGCTTTTATTTTCAAAAGAAGGTCTTGACATGCTAACTTCTAACATTTCAAGTTTACTTTTTTGTTCATCAATGGAATTATTAATTTTATTTAATTCTTCCATTATCATGGCATCGGCAGAACCTTTTTTTTCAATTTGTTTTAATCTTTCATCGTTTACTTGTTTGAAATGTTCCCATGCATTACCAATTTGATCAATTTTTTCGTTTATTTCGCTTAAATTCATATTAACCTGTAATTTATTAATAATCACCTATGACAATAGGACTGAAATTGTTATAAAATATGCTTTTAAGTTTGGAAGTATAAAAATAATACTTTTTAATTTTATAAAATTATATCATGTATAAAAAATATTATTTTACTAAAAATAGAATTTAATTCCGGAACTTATATTGTAATATGAATCACAATTGTGAGTAAATTTATTATATTCATATGTAAAATTTAATGATAGCCTATCATTTAAATAAATATTTTCGCTTGCACTAAATGTATATTCTAACTGTCTGTTATTTTGAATAAAATAATTATATGAAATGATTAATTTATTATTTCTTATTTTAAAAATAATTCCGCCATCTAATTTTATATATGGTTTTTTAAAAAATCCGGCATTCATAATTAAATATGGAGTAAATATATCTTTATAGCTATATGATTTTCCAAGTCCAATTTCAGCTACAAAATCCCCATGGTTATTATATTTTTCATAACTGTCTTGATAACCAGTTTTTAAATTAAAGGAAAAAGATGGCAATATATATAACGATGGTATAATTGATTTAACATTTATTAGGTCAAAATTCTTTATAACAAATTTATCTTGTTTCAAATCTATAAAGGAATTAATATTTAGTAAATTTAAAGAAAAATCATTAAAATACTGTGAATTATCATCTTCAATATTTCTATAGGCCGGATAAAAGCTAATATTAATACCGTTGTTTGTTTTATACTTTCCCGCCCTAAGTGATACTGCTGAAGAAAAAGGACTATTAATATTTATTTTTGTTTTTTGTTCTAAATCAATAGAATCCATACCATCAAAATTTTTATATACAAAATTTTGTATTTCTTTATATCTTTCATTTGTAATTTTGTTTTTAAGCAAATAATTACCACTTGAAATATCAGACATAAATAATAGTTCATTTTTTCTATTACTATCTAAAATTTTTTTATAGTCGTTTTTAAAAATAAAATTTTTTATTACTATGTAATCATTATTAGAAAAATTATTCTTAAACATTTGTATTTTATAAGCATCGCTTGGAAATACTATAATATTTGAAATTAAGCCCTTAGAATAAATTTTTTTCAAAATATCCACAGGCGTCGCCCAACTTTTATCTATGGCACTATTAAATCTTTCGTCAACCACAGACAACAATTTTATTGTAGCTGCCCCGCAATTATGATTAATAAAATTATATGGAACGTTAATACCCTTTAATTCCCAAATATGATATATCAAATATTCAATTTGATTTTGATTTAAATTTAGTTCATAGTCATATATATTTCTACTTCCAATATCGTTATACTCAATTAATTTTTGTCTATAAGGCGTAATATTAAAAGTTCCATTTGATTTTATAAATAAAGACTTAAAATAAAATTCAAATGCCGTTTCATTGTTTTTATCAAAATTAGCATAATAGCTTAAAGCATTATTTGTTTCATTTTTTGTAATTTTATCAAACCCAACAATTTTGATAAACATATGACCCATCATACTCATTGGTGATAAGATATTTTCAGATGCGTATGATATATATATTTTTTTAGCAGAAATTTTATTTATATATTCATCAAAATCTTTACATTCAATATTGGGAAGTGAACCTTTATCTATATTGAGCTCTTCAACTATATATTTAACTCTTGCTGGAAACCTGCATAATACGTGCTCTTTTTCATTTGATTCATCACTTTTTTGAATATACATTCCTTTAATTGTATATATTAGCTCAGATTTTAATGTCCTATCTGGCGATAGCCAGAAATTCTTATCATCTATATCATTTTTACCGGAATATTTATGTAGTAAAGACTTCCAAGTATAACTATTATATATTTTTTTACTTTCTGCTTCTTCTATTATTTTATTTTTTTGCTGTAAAGAAATGGCATTAGCATTAAATACTAATGCCATTAAAAAATAAAATATTAAAGCTTTATAAAAATTATTCAGCTTTACAAGTGCCATTTTGGACTACATTTACAACAGCACTATCATCATATGTCCATAAAGCACCAGTTAATGCATCTGTACTTGTTCCAGTTAAACCACCTGTTATAACATTTCCAAGGAACACATAATTAACCTTTGAATTTAGAGTTGTCGTTGTTTCCCTAAAGCATTTGTCTTTTACAACAATTTTTAAAGGACTTGATCCAGTTTTAACGGTCACGCTTCCAGGAATTTGTATTGTCTGTATTGTGTTTTTATTTGAAACTTGCACTCTAATCGGTTCATTATAATCAGCCTCATTAGACGGTTGTAAATTAACACTTGTTGTTGTGCCGCTAATAATTGAAGCACAATTACTTAATACTAATAATAAAGAAAATATAAAAAAAGTTCTTTTCATTTTTTTTCGCCTCCATTAATAATAAAAATCAATATAAATTTATATATTAATAATAAAAAATCAAGAAAATTATTACAAATTATTCAACACCAGTAAGTTGCTATTCTTAAAGCCTTAAGTTTATAATAAAAAAACATTTCAAAAATTCCTTGCTTTTTTGTTTTATTACATATTTAATTGACTAAGTGTCAATAACGAATATAAAATGCTCAAAATAAAAAAAATCAATTATAATACTGGCAAAGAACCATTTCTATTTATAAATAGAGAGTCTCCGATTATATCTGAGCAAGGCTTTGATGGCGGTATGAGAATAGAACTTAAAAATGACAAGTCTAAAGTTGTTGGTGAGTTAGTTCTAGTAAATGATACCAATCTTAAAAATGATGAAGTTGGGTTGTCCGATTCTGCTTTTAAGAGGTTAAATTTAGCTGAAGGAACTCAAGTTGATGTTTTACATATACCTGCTTTAAAATCTTTTGCTGCCGTTAGGGCTAAAATGTTTGGTCATCCAATTTCAAAAGATGAAATGTTTGCTATAATTCAAGATATAGTTGACGGCTATTATTCACCAAGCCATATTGCTGCTTTCTGTGGTGTTTGCGAAGGTGGAAATATGAATGAAGACGAAATTTCCTATTTAACAGATGCTATGGTAAAAACTGGTCAAACTATAAAATGGGATTATAACATAGTTGTTGACAAACATTGCATTGGCGGTGTTCCTGGAAACAGAACTACCAACGTTGTTATACCTATAATTGCCGCCTACGGTTTGCACATACCTAAAACTTCTTCAAGAGCAATTACTTCTCCATCTGGAACCGCAGATACAATGGAAGTATTCTGTAATGTTGATGTTCCTTTGGATAGAATGAAAGAGATCGTAAAACAAGAAAATGGTTGTATAGTTTGGGGCGGATCCGTAAATTTAAGTCCTTCTGATGATTTAATCATCAACACTAAAAAATTATTAAATGTTGATAGCGAAGGACAAATGATTGCCTCAATTTTATCTAAAAAAATTGCAGCCGGTTCAACTCATATATTAATTGTTATGCCCGTTGGTCCTACTGCAAAAATTAGAAAAGAAGAAGACTTTATTAGATTAAAAGGCGTATTTGAATCAATTGGCAAGAAGTTAGGCGTTCACGTTCTTGTTGTTCGTGAAGAAGGTATACAGCCAATCGGAAATGGAATTGGTCCTGCACTAGAAGCTATGGATATTTTAAAATTATTTAAAAATGAACCAGACGCTCCACAGGATTTAAAAGAAATTTCTTTAGAGCTTGCCGGATACATAATTGAGTTTGATCCAAAAGTTAAAAAAGGCGACGGATACAAAATTGCTAAAGAAATCCTTGAAAGCGGTAAGGCCTACAATAAATTCCAAGCAATCATTAAGGCCCAAGGGGATGTTAGAGAAATTCCGGTTGCTAAATTTACTCATGATATTTTAGCTACAAAAGATGGAAAAGTTGTAGAAATGGACAACAGAAAAATTTCTCAAACTTGCAGACTTTTAGGTGCTCCTGAAACAAAGGCTGCCGGCATTTATTTTTACAAACATTTAAAGGATGCAGTTAAAAAAGGAGAAAAATTGTTTACTATTCATTCAAATTCAAAAGGTGAATTGGATCAGGCAATTAAATTCTTAGCCGATAATGAAATAGTAAAAGTTGATTAATTTAACAATAATTAAAAATATAATCCGGAAATTTATTTCCGGATTTTTTATATTTTAAAAATGATTATATAAATTTATTTACCAATATTATGTCCATTATACTATTATTTCTTAAGCAATATGTAAAATATTAAATTTTAATCTTTTTAGTATTTTATTATATTTTTTAATTATTTAATAAATTTGTTGATAATTGTTATCATTAATATAATATTTATATAATATTTTATTAAGTATGTTTAATTAAACATAAAACTATATTAATATTTTCAAAGACTAATTATTCTATAAAAAAATAATTTATTTTTCTTGCAATTAAAAAAAATGCATATAAAATAATAGAAGGTATTCCGCGATAGCTCAGCGGTAGAGCAGTTGACTGTTAATCAATTGGTCGCAGGTTCGATCCCTGCTCGCGGAGCCATTAATTCATTAATGGCATCTAAAAGTAAATCAATTTCTAAACTAAATTAACCAATTTTATAATTTTTTAAATTAATATTATTATCTTGGTCTGTATATTATAAGAAATATAGCAAAATCCATATCTTATAGAGAGAAATATCTTTCTATTATTATATTTTAAATCAATTGATTTTTATTTTTTTAATTATATTATTCAAATAGCAAAATATTCATGGAGTTAAAATGGAAATATTAAAAAAAATTTACGACTTTATCTATAACAGTTTTGCAAAAATACCTATTTATTTAAGAGGAATTGTTATATTTGCTATTTTTGTTGTCGTTGCGATATTATTAAACAAAATCACAGAACCAACATATTATTATGGAAATGAAGATGAGAACTATATGATGTTTAATCGTAGTAATAATCAAAATAATCTTCAAAATATTGAACAAACCAACGATCAAAAACAAGAAGAAAATATAGTTGAAGGTTCTGTAAAATCAAATTTAAAAATTTCAGCACCGATCGTAAAGAAAGACATGTATTCAAGAAGAAGAAAAAAGGATGATTTGCCTGACTCTTTAAAGTATTTCTGGAATGATAACGTATTTGGTTCAGATAGTGCACCAATAACAATAGTTGAATTTTCAAGTTATAATTGTCCATATTGTATAACTTTTCAAAATGAAGTTTTAAACTTAATAAAAGCAAATTATATTGACACTGGAAAAGTAAGATATGTTAAAAAAATTATCATACAAAAAGATACATTATTTGCCGTAATGTTGCCATATTGTGTTTCTTCTCAAAATGTTAAATATAATATAATAAGTAGTTTATATAAGGACACAGGATTATGGCTTAAATCATCAAAACAAAAAGATGAGCTTAGAAACATAGCAATAAACAATGGTTTTACTAAAGTAAGTTTTGAAAGATGCATCAGCGATTCAAAATTAGCAAATACAATATTAAAAAAACAAAAAACAGAACTTGCTGAATTGAATGTAAATTCAACTCCAACATTGTTTATAAATGGAACAAGACATAAAGGCGATTTGTCCTATGAAAATTTAAGTAAAATAATTGATGAAGAATATAACAATTACATTAATCAATAATTGTGTTCTTAAAAAAATATTGGAAAAGCTTTCTTTTTGGATTATTAAGTGGATTAGCTTTTCCACCAACATATTTGTTTATATTTGTTCCAATAACAGTATTTTATTTATTAACAAAACTATATAGCGTATCAGAATTAAACAAGAATTCAAGTCTAATTCAATCTTTTGCATATGGTCTAGTATTTGGATTTGGATATTTTTTAACGCAACTATATTGGGTAAGTTTTTCTTTATTAGTTGATATAAAAACATATTTATGGTTATTGCCGTTTGCTATAGTTATTATACCTCTAATATGTGCCCTATATTTTGCCTTTTCAACATTGGCAACCGTGTTTACAATAAAAAAACTAAACATAAAAAATAAATTTCTAATAACATTAATTTTTTCATTATTTTTTACAGTTGGAGAATATTTAAGAAGTTTTATATTTCCATGGAGCGTATTTTCATATATATTAGGTTTTTCTGATATTCTAATACAAATATCATATATATTAAATATATATATATTAGATTTCATACTAATATTTTTATTTTCTTTTTTATTTGTATTTATTGAGTATAAAGATAAAAAAATTGTCCTTCTCAAAACTAATAAATACTATTCAATTATCTATATACTTCTTGCAGTATTTATATTCTTTTATGGAATAACAAGATTAAGCAATGTAAATATTAAAAAATTAAATAAAACATTTAGAATTGTTCAAGTAAATATACCTCAAACTCTAAAATGGGATCCACAAGAATCACAAAACATAATAAATAAATATATAAATATGACAACACAGAGCGATCTCAACAACATTGATATTATAATTTGGGCCGAAAGTTCCATACCATATTTAATGACACAATATAGCAAGTTAAATCAAAATTTTGAACAATTAAACGAAAAGATTTTAATAACTGGAGCAATAAGAGCTAGTATAAAAAATAGAGAAATAGAGGAATTATGGAACAGTATTTTTATATTTAAAAATGGTAATATACTAGATTATTATGATAAAAATATCCTAGTTCCATTTGGTGAATATATACCGTTTTCAAAATATTTGCCTTTTATAAAAAAACTTACCAATGGAAACATTGAGTTTTCAAAGGGCAATGGCAACAAAACTATTAATATCAATAATATTAAAATAAGTCCAATAATATGCTACGAAATCGTCTTTCCACAAAACGTAATAGACAAAAAAAATCCACCAGATTTAATAGTAAATTTAACCAATGACGGTTGGTTTGGTAATTCCAGCGGACCCTATCAGCATCTAAACATTGCAAAATTTAGAGCCGTTGAAAACAAAATTCCAATAATTCGCGTTTCAAATAGCGGTATTTCAGCCTATATAGATGAATACGGAAGAATACAACAAAAAATTCCATTAGATATTTCAAAAACTTTAGATATTAGCATTTAAAAATAAAATAAAATATTTTATATAATATATTTTATTTAAAATTATATCATATAACAAATAAATTTCTATTTTTTGTTGACTTTATTGATACAATATTTTATAATTTAATCACAAAAAATATTTATGGTATTTTTATGCCCGGTCATGTAAACAAAATAAATAATTTATTTGATATATTTGATAATGTATCAGAATATCAAAATAAAAAGGGTAATGTCGTTGAAAATATTAATAACTATAAAAATCAACTTGATGGATTATTCGGCGATACTTTTAAATCAGAATTATTTAATGGAATAAAGAAATTCCTGACTAGAACTTTTTATAATAGAAACAATCTAAAAGAAATAATACAAAATGAATATAAAAAAATTGGTGGATATATACAGGATATTATAACTGAACAAAACAAGATTATTAAAAACAATAATGAATTAATAAATGAAGAAATAAGTTCAAATATAAAATCTTATAAAAAACAACTTGAATTTGACATCATAGATAATAATAAAGTTGGATTAAATAATAATGAAGTTAAATTAAATATAGATAAAATATTTGAAGACTTATTATCAAAAGTATCAAAATTATCAAAAAAAGCGACAGATAAAGAAATTAATGGAATTATAGAAGATACAGTATTAAAAATAAATGCGTCCAAACAAGCTTTAAAACAAAATAGAGAAGCAGTAATTGGAAAGGCTAAAGAATTAGAAGAAATAAACAAAGAAAAAACACTGTCTGTCTTACAAAAAGAAATTGAGGATAAAATAATAAGACAATATAAAATAGAAAATGGCATAGATCTAAAACAATTATTTGAAATACTTCCTAAATATAAACAACATTTTAACAAAGAACCATTTGTTAAAAAATATAATAATTTTATTGATAAAATACAAGAAGAAATAATAAGAAGAGAAATCTCAAATGAAAAATCCGATTTGTCAAAAATTATGAAAGAGTATAAAAAAATATTTTTTAACACACAAACAGATGAAGAATTTAGAAAAAAAGAGAGCAAGGCTATAGGAACTCTTATAAAACAAACACTTCCAGAAGTTCTAAAAATTCCCGATCTTCAAAAAATTATTTCTGAATCCAAAAATACAAAACTAGCTGATTTAGTAGAAGAACTAAAAAAAGAGGAGAATAATTACGATTTAAATAAAGCTTTATCAAAAATTTCAGGCAATGGAAATAATAAATTAGAAATAAAAATAGAGGTAGTAAGACAATTAACCAAAGCAATTTCAGATTCATATAACACAATATTTGAAGCAATACAATCTGTAATAAGTAATAGTGGCAGTTCATCTATTTATAATAATTATAAAAATAGTTTAAAAGTTATGAAAAAATTGTTGAACTATAGCGAACATCTAGATAAAAATATAGTTTTCAAAAGAGTGGTTCAATCAAGCACAAATACAAGTATTATCCCAGAAAATGGATCAACAGAAGAAAATAAATCTCAAGCAATTCAACAAAATTCACAAAATTCGCAACATAACGGTCCAGTGTATCAATCTTCAAATATGCAATTTAAACAATCTAATATGGACAGTCTTAAATTAAGTTCAACTTCACAAACAGAAGTATATGAAAATTCTGCACAAACTATTCAATCATTGAATAGCGAAGAAATAAGTCAATTAGAGATAGACGATTTTGAACAAGAAACAGAGCAAAGCGAAGGAGAAAGATCACAAAAAGAGACTAATAATGAAGAAGCTTTAGCTATAGAAGTACAAGAAAAAAATAACTTACAAAATAATCACACAAATAAATCAATTGACAACAATCAAGATTTATCAAATAAAATCAAAGAATCACTAAAAAATACACAAAATATATCATCAAAGATAAAAAATGATTATGTATTACGCCATGGAATCACGGAAAACACAATAAATGATTTCAATGAGTTTGTTAGACAGAGCCAAACAAACATGGATAGTGCAAATTATAATGATTTATCAAAAATTTATCAGCAAGCACAGGCCTATAATAATATATTTAAACTTTTACCAGAATATGAAAATAATTGTCTGAAAATTGACAAAATAGGGCAAGGCATACAATCATTAGAAAACTATAAAGATATTACTCAACAAGATTTGGACTCATATGAAAAAAATATTAGCATAAGCCATTTTGCAAACGATGTTGAGCAACTCCCGTTAGAAGATAAAGCAGAAAAAATAAAAGAAATAAACGGAATTTTAAAACAAAATACTGAAAAATTAAAAAAAATTCAACAAAATTATTATAGCCTTTATAAAGGTGCTCAAAAACAACAAAGATTGGATAAAGGAAAAAAACAGTTAAAACATGAAAAAAATAAAAACAATATATTAAGAAATATATCAAGCATTGAAAAAAGCATAAAAGATAGAATACAACATAACCAAGTCTCTCAAATAGATCAAGAGAAATTTAATGATTTTTTAAAGAGAAAAAATGAAGTTGATTTAGAAGATTTTGAAATTATAAGCACATATCAACAAGAACTGCAAATTTTAAATAAAGAAATAGCTGATAACACCAGAAATTTAAATAAACAAATAGAAGATGCTTTGAAAAAACAGGAAACTTTATTAGAAATATTTGGGAACACTGTAGAGACAATCAATGAAAAAAAAGACAAAGTAGATATTTCTTCTGAAGAAGAAAAAGCAATAAAAAATTTTCTTGATTCCATTATAGAATCAGTAAATCAACAAGATTCTATTGAAGAATCATTAGATTTAAAATTACAAAGAATTTATGAAATAAATAAAATAATATCAGATGCAATTCAAACTTTAGAACCAATTAAAGAAAAACAATCAAAGCAATTAGAAGAACAATTAAACAAAAAACGACAAAAATTTCAAGATGACATAAAACAAATACGATATAAAAAAGTGGGACCAATTTCAGACCTTTCGCAAAGACAGAATGACTTGCTAAAAAACATTAAAAAAGCCGAACAACAAATACAGGAAAACGAAAAGCAGAAAAATATATTTAATTCTTCTGTATCAAATATACCAAATACAAATAATATCAATAAAATAAATATTACAAATATCAATGAAAAAAATATTAATAGCATAAGCGATAAAATCAATAATGCAAAGAAAAAACTTGAAATAAAGCAATTTGTAGATGGAATAATTAATGGAGCTGTAGAGCAAGCCGAACAGGCAAAAAAACAGCAATTGCAAGAACAACAAGAGTTTAAACCACAACAAACAATTATAAAGATAGGACAACAACAACTACACAATTTAGCAAATGGAAGCACAATTGATTTAAAAAATAGTAAAGATGAACAAATTGGAACTCTTGAATATATAAAAGGTGATAAAAAAGTCATTTATAAACCAAATGATAAAAACACATTAAATGAAAAAAATACCATCTTGAGATTTGAAGACAATGATGAAAATTATATTTATAATTTATCATCAGAGAGTCTTAATGACTTGGCAAAAGAAATACAGGATATTGAACAACAACAAACAATACAGCTTCAGGAACAACAAAATCCAGTTAAATCATCTGAACAATCAACAAAACTTGAAGGCGACATTAACTTTAGTCAAGAAGAAAACTTTACTCCATTTTTAAATAGTAAAACGTTGGTTGATAATAATAATATTCCAATACAACAAATAGCACACATTCAAAATGAACAACTTTTACAGACTCAAAAAGAGCCACAAATAATAATAAATAAAGAGGTAAATATGGAAGCCAAACAAACAGTTGCAATTGATCTTGAAACTTTTAAAACTAATTTAATTAAAAATAAATCTCTTGAGATAAAAGATGGAAAGGGAAACAAATTAGGAGTTCTAACATTTACAATTAACAATGATATTAGCCAATTTTCTTACGAAGCTGATAAATCTAATAGTAAATCTAATATTAAGATTGATTTAAATATTACTGGAAAAAGAATCAATGGAACGAAAGTGAACGAAACAATAGAAAATATAGATGAAATAGCTACAAAACCACTTTGTGCTAATGAGCTTTCAAATTTTATTGATAAAACTATTAGAGACGAACAAAATGATATTATTGACATAATTAATGGACAAATAAATAACAAAGCAGAACAAGAACTTAAAGAATTAGAACAAGAACTTAAAAAATCAACAGAATTAAACAATAATGTTAAAAGAGAATATTTAATCAAAAATTTAAAAAAATATTTTTCTATTGGAAATAATAATAATCAATATGATAATATAGTTGCAGAAGAAAAAGGGATTAATCATATTTTAGATCACATCCAAAATAAAGTTAAAGAGCGATTACAGCCTAAGCATAATACCAAAAATGATATAATAATAAAATATTTAGATACGCTAACAAGAACAGCAAAAAGAACTCTTGAAAATTCAAAAGATTTAGAAAGAATAAAAACAATTGTTAAGAATTTTTCTCCTTTACAATATAGATCGGACTCATTAGATGGAATTAATGAAGTTTTTAATCAAATAATTGGTCTAGAAAAAAATACCGTTATACAAGACTTATATGAAAAGATTAAAAATAATTATGAGAAAATTTCAGATAATAAAGTAAAGAACGATATAGATTTAAAGTTTTCAAAAGCGATTAATACTATTAATGATTATGCTAGAAACAAATATACTAAACTAAAATTAGAATCAGTAATTGAAAATGGCAAACAACAGAAGGAACGAATTAATAAACTTGCAGAACAAAATGAAAAATACAAGCAACAGTTTAAGAGTTTAAAAGAACAATATACTAGCAAAATAGAAATTCTAGAAAAACTAAATAAACAAAAAGAAGAAATTTGTCAACAGGCTATAGATAGTTATCTCAAATATATTCAACCAACACAGAATGAACCATTAGATTTAATAAATAAAGATAATGATAAATTAGATGATTTTAAGGAACTAGATAAAATATTAAAAAATGACAATCAGGAACAGGCTGCACAAGCATTGGCTAAACTTATATCGAAAAAAAATAAAGCATTTGAATCGGAAATATCTAAATACTTAGAAAAAAATAACTATCAAATTTTAAATGATTCAAAAGAAAAAATAAGCCAGGCTGTTAAACCTTCTATTGAAAAATTACAAAAAAAGCAAAAACAAATTGATAATGTATTCAGTTTTATAAAAAATAAATTAAATGAAGAAAAAATAGCAGATGAAATTCTTTATGATAGAATTCTAAAAGAAAGAAATAAAAATTTTATATCAGCAACAACAATCAATAATGCTATAAAAACTATTAATGCCTTAAAATCTGACGATTATGAAAAAGGGCTAGATGTTTCAAAAAAATTGCTAGAAATTTTTAAAGATGATGTTAAAAAATTAGCTCCTGATTTAGATTTTGAAAATGAATTACCAGGTTTATTTGTTGATTATATGTATGATATTGAAAATGGAATTTCAGATTCTGTTTCAAAGGTTGTTGATTCGGCCCTTAAAATCGCTAAAAATACTAAAAATGAGATAATAGAACAAAATAATAAACTTATAGAAATAAGGGGTAATGATGAAGAAGCAGAATTTCAAAAAGAAATCGATAAACAAGAAGAAGAACAGCTTCATAAAGAAGTCAATAATGTAGAAGCTAATTTATATAGCTATCTACAACCAATGCAGGCTGAACCATTAGATTTAACGAACGAAGATAATAATAATAAATTGGATGATTTTATAGAGCTAGATAAAATATTAAAAAATAAAGATCAAGAACAGGCTGCACAAGCATTGGCTAAATTTATGGTAAAAAAATATGAAAATGATAAAGTTAATGAAAAACTTGAATTAGCTGTATTAGAAGACTTGAAAAAAGACAACTATGACTTTTTAAATAAAGCAAAATATGAAATAGAACAAGCAGTTGAGCGTTCTATTCAAGATCTAGAATATAAAAAAATACAAGAAGAACAGAAAAATATTAAGGAATTCTTTACACATTATTTAAATACTGAAGAAGCTGAAGAAAGCGAAATAATTCAAGAAGAAAATACTAATCAATTAGAACAGGAGCCTAGCTTATCGTCAACAACAAGTTCTAACACTCAAATTATTGTTGGTCTTAAAAATGTTATAAAAGAAAAACAACATGAGGTAAAACAAAAACCAGCAGAAGAAGTAATTGAAGATTTAAAAGAAAATGAACAAACTAGACCTTCAACGAAAATTAGCGATAAAAAAAGATCAAGATCGCAATCTCAAACTTCACAGTCATCACTTCCAATAACAATGGATGCAAAAACAACAGAATTATTAGATGAAAACATCTCAAGCATTCTTGATACAAAAGAACCTATAGAACAAATAGATTTAAAGAATCAGATTTCTTTATCATTCTATACAAAAAATGACAAAGAAGATGAAAAACCTATTCTTAATACTATTGTAAAAGATAGTAGCGGTCAAATTAAAAAGACAATTGGTTTTGATAAAATTAACGCAGAAGAAGAAAAAATTGAAAAATATAATAATTTTGTTAAATATGTTGATGAAGAAATTTTATCTAAAGTTGATAATATTCATGAAAATAATATAAATATATTTTCTGAAAATATAGAAAACGAAAATAAAGAAGTTATTTCAAAACCTAATTCAATAGCTAAAACTCTAGCAGAAAAGGCAAAAGATGCTGATATTGAATTCGGAACCGTCGCTACTTTAACCTATGGCAAGGATGAAGATTCAAAGAAAGCAACTATTTCATTATTTGAATTTGGTGATGAAGAAAAGAAGAAAGATTATATATCATACACTGATATTAAATTGACTAATGGAAAAACATTAAGAATAAGGGATTTGAGCGATGAAGAGTATTTTAAAAAAGTTGAGAATAAAATTAGCGAATTAGATAAAGCAAGAGGTCTTATTGTTGTTTTAGTTGACGGAGAAAACGAAACAATATTGAATTACGATAAAGATATGATTCCTGGAACAAGACATCAACCACTTTCAAAATTGTTTAATTTACCTCAAAAGACTAAATTATACAATGAAGAACTTGAGCAAATTAAAGAAGAAAATATTGAGAAAAATACTGATAAATATAGTATTTTTAGTAAAGATAGTCCTTTAGACACTGATCAAATTGATCAAGTACAGTCTCAAGATAATCAAAAAAGTCAAGGATCATCAAATTCATTTACTAATAATATAATTCAACGAAGAAAAAATGGACAATCTATTCTATTGGAAAATTAATAAAAAAGTAGGGTTTGCCCTACTTTTTTAAAAGATTTATTGAAAAATATTTGTATAAAACAACCAATTATTTTAATTGGTTGTTTTTTGTTTACTAATATGTGCTAATATTGCTAGAATTATTTATAATATATATAAACTTAGTCTATGACTTAATATCTGTAAGTAGATTCATAAAATTAGAATTGTTTGTTTATATAACTGTTTTTTAAATGATTTAAATTTAGGTAATCTGTTCAGCTCGCTTTATTTGCGATATTATTATTCATGATGTATTATTTTTTAAACATTTGTTGTTTTTATATATTTTTTCTCATTTCTATAGAGTTATTCAAATAGTTTTATTATGGCAATTATTATATTTCTGACAAATTTTTCATTCATTGAAAAAATTATGATGCTTTATTTATAATGAAGAATTGGTAAATAAATATTGGACTATAGTTTTCTTATGAACGAAACATTGTATAAAAACTGTGTTATTATATTGTTCTATACTAAATTAAACTATAAGTTTTAAAATACGAAAATAGCCTATTAATAAAATTAATAGGCTATTTAAATTTAATAGTAAAACTATTTCATTTGTTCAAATAGGTTTCCGAATACACTGCCTAATGTAGCACCTGTATCAGCACCAGTGTATTGGTCAATATCAAACTCATCTTCTTCTTCAAGATTTTCTTCAATATCAGAAATTGGTTTTAAAGAAATCAAGAATTTACCAGTATTTTCATCAAAGATAAATACTTTTCCGTCAAGTTTTTCACCAACCTTAAACTTATCTGTCTTTTGATCTTTCTTATCTTTTGCAACATCAATTCTCTTGATAATAGCTTTTAAGCCACAATCAACTTCAACTTCAAGATATTCTTTCTTAACAGTTTTAACTATGCAAGAAACATCGGCACCTTTCGTGAACTTTTTGATTTCTTCTTTTAAATCGCATTTCAATTGTTTAACACCAATGCTGATTCTTTCTTGTTCGTAGTTAGTTCCTAATAATACAACTTTGATTTTGTCATTTTTGTTGTATTTTTTAATATCTTCTTCGCTTTCTAGGTCAGATACGTGAACTAATCCATCAACACCGCTTGGGAATTCAACAAATAAGCCAAATTCTGTAATATTTTTGATTGTGCCTTCAAGAATATCGCCAACTTTGTGTGATTCTGCAAATTCTTTCCAAGGGTTTGGAGTAGTTTGTTTAATACCTAAAGAAATTCTATGGTGTTCTGAATCAATATCAAGAACCATAACATCAATTTCTTGTCCAACAGAAAGAACTTTTGAAGGAGAAAGATTGTTCTTGAACCAAGACATTTCAGATATATGAACTAAACCTTCAATACCATTTTCAATTTCAACAAATACACCGTATTGGGCAATTGTTGTAACTTTACCTTTAGTAATTTTACCAATTGGATATTTTGTATTGATAGTTTCCCAAGGGTTTTCTTGCAATTGTTTCATACCTAAAGAAACTTTCTTAGTTTCTGGATCGTATTTAATAACTTGAACTTTAACAGTTTGTCCAACTTTCAATACATCGCTTGGATGTCTAACTCTACACCAAGAAATATCTGTTAAGTGCAATAAACCATCAAAGCTTCCGAAGTCAATAAATGCACCGTAATCTGTTAAATTCTTAACGATACCCTCAATGACATCACCAACTTGAATCTTAGAAAGAATTTCTTCTCTTTCTTTATTTCTCTGTTCATCCATAATAGCTCTCTTAGAAACAACAACGTTTCCTCTAACATCGTCTATCTTAAGAACCATGAATTTATCTTTTTGTCCAACTAATCCATTCATGTTGGCTAAATCAGCAGTATCAACTTGACTCTTTGGTAAGAATGCAATAACACCGCCTAATTCAATAGCAAAACCGCCTTTTACTTTACCAAGAACTTTACCTTCAATAACAGTGCCATTGTTCATGTAATCCTTAAGATTATTCCATGTTTGATATTTTCTAGCACTTTCTCTACTGATTAAAAGTTCACCTTTTTTGTTTTCAATTTTATTTAAAAGAACGTCAACTACATCACCGATTTTTATATCTTCATCTTTAAATTCGCTGATAGGAATATATCCTATTGATTTAGAACCAATATCAATACCAACAGCCTTGTCGTCCATGTCAACAATAACACCTTTTACAACACTTCCTTCTTCAAAAGATTGTGTTTCATTTTCAAATTCATTAAGCAATGATTCAAAATCTTCGCTTAAATAGCTTTTTTCTTTTGTCATATTTTTATTTTATGGGTTGGTTAATCACTTAAAATATAACATTTCATAAAACACCCAAAATCTTATGATTAGATTATATTTTACTTGTATAAGTCTATATAAATATTTTTTAAAAAATCAAGCATTATTTGTAATTTTTAATATTAAACGGATAGTTTAATTTATCTAAAATTGTAAAAATTTTTATATTTTTTAAAAATTACCTATTGTTTTTAATAAAGAAATATTGTAAAACATAATTGGTTAGTATATATTTTGGGAAATTTTAATTATGAAGCAATTTTTAAAATCAACAATAGTTGTGTCTATTGGAACACTATTGGCAAGAATAACTGGTTTTGTTAGAGACATATTTATAGCTAAATATTTAGGAAGCGGATTTTATTCGGATATATTTTTTATAGCCTTTAGAATACCTAACTTTTTTAGAAAAATATTTGCGGAAGGTGCGTTTGCCTCTGCTTTTGTTCCAATATTTGCTAGCGGAGTTCAGGCGCATGGAAAAAATAAAATGATGGTTTTTGCAAGAAATATTTACTCAATTCTGTTATATTTTCTTCTTCTATTCACTTTGCTTGCGGAAATTGGAATGCCATTTTTAATGTATATAATGGCACCCGGATATTTAGATGACAAAACAAAATTTGACTTGGTTGTCATACTTACAAGAATAACATTCCCATATTTAATTTTTATATCTTTAACTTCACTAATGTCGGGTATTTTAAATTCTCTAAACAAATTTTTTGCAGTTTCTGTAATACCTGTTGTATTAAATTTTGTATTTGTAGCCGCAATACTTCTTTTTAGGGGTTCAAATGAATTAGGCATGGCGACCGTTCTATCATATGCGGTTTTCTGCGCTGGCGTTGCTCAATTTTTATGGATATTATTTTTTACTCTAAAGGAAAAAGCTTTTTTATATCCTGTATTTCCACGCATAACCCCAACAGCAAAAGAATTTTTTTCAAAATTCTTCAATGCCTTTTTAGGAAGCGGCATAGTTCAAATAAATTCAATGATTAGTTCAATAATAGCAACGCTGATACCCGGTGCTGTTTCTTTATTATATTATGGAGACAGAGTATCTCAATTTCCATTATCTTTAATAGGAACAGCTATTGGTATAACAACATTGCCAATTTTATCAAAAACTCTCAGTAAAAAAGGCGATAAAATTGCAGCTCAGGAAATTCAAGAAGATTCAATTTTCTTCTCCTGCTTTTTAGGCATACCTGCGGCCGTCGGACTATTTATACTATCAAACCCCATTATTAAATTGTTATTTCAAAGAGGACAATTTACGGCAGAGAATACAATTCATGTATCAAATATTCTAAAAATATATGCTATTGCCCTACCCTTCTTTATATTGACAAAAATATTTCAAACAATTTTCTATGCAAAAAAAGATACAAAAACTCCAATGAAAGCATCGTTGTATTCTTTAATTATAAATATAATTTTTAATTTTTCACTGGTATTTGTATGGGGTGCCAATGGTATTGCAACAGCCACAACAATATCATCAATATTTGTGTCCGGTTTGCTTTTTCACAAACTAATAAAAGAAAAAATATTTAACTTTTCAACAAGATTGCAGCTAAAAATATTAAAAGTATTTTATGTATCAATAATAATGGGAATCTGCGTCTACTGCACAGATCTATTTATTATCAAATATACGTCAAGCGTGCTAATTGAATTATTTTTAGCAATGGGAGTTGGCGGCACAGTATTTTTAATTATGTCATATCTATTTGGTATTTTAAATATTCAAGAAATTATGGCCATGATAAAAAGCAGCAATAAAATTGAGTCAAAAAAGAAAACTATACTTCCATAGTTTTTATAAAGTTATCTTATAAATTTAGATAATTTTTTATTTCCTATGGAAGAGAATAAAATAATAGAAAAAGTTAGAAAAAAGTATAAGGATACACCACTTGAATATAAAAGTTTTCCTATAAAAGCTAAAGATTTAGAAAAATACAATTCCCTATATCCAAAGGCTGCAAAAATAATTCTGCAGGATTTTGAAAGAATGTCCATAGAAAGGGTTGAATATCAGAGAAAATCTCTAGAAGCACAAATAAAAATAGACAAACTGGCCCAATGGCAAGGTTTTATAGTTTCAATAGTTATGATAATAAGTGCAGTATTTTGTGGATTTTTTGGACAAGAAGTTGTTGCAAGCACATTAGTTGGAGTTTCATCTTTAGGACTTGTTAAGGCAATTCTGCCTTCAAAAATAAAAGATAAAAAAAATTAAAATAATAAAAATAATATTCTTTCTAGACAAATAAAAAATACTTTATAATATTTTTTATATGGAACTTTATAATTTTATATGCAATTTGCAATTGATAAAGATTTAAAAAATATTACTCAAGAAGATCTAGAAAACCTTGTTAGAAACAAAAAGCAGGAAGATACATTTCTTGATTTTAAAAGAGATATGTATGGAAAAACAGATTCTGATAAAAAAGAACTTCTAAAGGATGTATCAGCATTTGCAAATGGCAGCGGCGGAGAAATAATCATAGGAATTGAAGAAGATAATTTTAGTCAAGCAAAAAGTGTATATGGCTTCACATCAAACAACATATCAATTGAAAAAAATAGAATTGAACAAATAATAATGAATGGGTTAGAACCAAAACTTGATACATTTAAAGTAAGATATATAGTTTTAAATAATAATCGCTATGCGATGATCATCAGAATTGAACATAGCCCGCTTTTTCCCCATATGGTTTCATATCAACGCTTCAACAAATTCTATATGAGAAAATCTGACAAAAATCTTCTACTAGATGTATACGAATTAAGAAATTTATTTTTAAAATCGGAGAATTTTATGCAGGAAATAAGAAAATATAATTATGACAAAATAGATAAAATTATTAAAGGTGAAACAATAGTTCCAACCATCAATGCTCCGAAAGTTTT
>CALXSB010000021.1 GCA_944391005.1 uncultured Rickettsiales bacterium
CACGATGATATAATTGATACAATGACGATGGCATTAAATGAAAAAACAAACTTTTTTACACTAAAAAATATAATATAAAATGTATAATAGAAAAACAAATAATTATAGAAATTATAAAAAAGTAAGACATGTTGAAAATGGCTTGCGAAATATTGTAAATCAATTATGTCGCAATCCCTATTTCAAAGCACCCTTACAAAATCCATACAGCACTTATATAAACACTAGAGAAGATATCTATACAATAGATAGAACAAACCTTAATTATAGATTTTGTACCGATGGTATATTTAAAAAAATAGTAGTGCAAAGGGTAGATGACGCTTTAAAAGGAGAGTTGTCAATTACAAGCGACTTACTAAGCCCAGAACAGCTAAATCAACTAAAAGATAATATAAATGAAAAGAATATAATTGAAACCATAAAACAACTTTTATATTGGGATAGATTATTTGGCGGTGCAGGATTAATATGTGAAGTGGAAGGGCAGGATCTAAGCGAAATCTTATCTTTTGACAATATACAAGAAGGCGATAAAATAAACTATTATGCGGTTGACAGATGGGAATTTAGCAATACGCCATATACAAACAGTGATCAGATTAAAAGTGCCCGTATAGATGAAGACTTTTACTATTACGACCATATAATAAACAAGAGCCGTATTTTACTATTAAGGGGTGTATCAGCTCCAAGTTTAATAAGGCCTATATTACAAGGCTGGGGGTTATCTGTTGTAGAGCCATTAATTGCACCAAGCAATAATTATCAAAAGGCTCTAAATCTCGTTTATGAACTTATGGATGAGGCAAAGGTTGATGTTTATAAAATTACTGGACTAAATACGACACTATTGGCAGGCGATAATAAATTTGTAAAGGACAAGTTAGAAGTTGTCAACGAGCTAAAAAACTTTATGAAAGCAATAGCAATGGATAGCCAAGACGACTTTATACAAAAACAACTAAATCTAACGGGTATTATTGATATTATACACGAGTTAAAGCTTGATATATGCTCTGCGATGGATTATCCTATAACAAAGCTATTTGGCACAAGTCCTAGTGGATTTAGCAGCGGAGATAGTGAATTAAGAATGTATAACTCAACCGTTGAAGCCGATACAAGACCAGCAGTATTCAATATTTTAAAAAAGATTTTAAAGCTTGAATGCAAGTGTTTATTTGGTGTTTATGTTGATGATTTACAGTTATCTTTACCACCGCTTGAAACATTAAATCAAGAGCAATTGGAAGGGGCAAAAGATAGAGAATTCGCCAGATTAATGCAATTGAAAGATAGGGATTTAATACAAAAAGAAACCCTAGAAAATGCATTTAATGGAGCAAATTTATTCAATGACAGCATAGAACTTGACGGCGATGAACAAAATAATATGATGGGACAGCAACCGCAAAATATAAAGCAATTAGATTTTGATAATGTATGAAATACAAAAAATTTAATCCTATTCTTTTAAATAAAAAAAATATACTTGAAGTAAATGCAGATATAATCAATTACTTATATGATATTTTATATAAGCCAATTGTTGATATATATAAAGACCAGTTTAAACAAAATATAAAGCTTAATGAAGTTAGTAATAGAATTAAAGTTGCATTTAGACAGGGCAAATTATATTTTGAAAATGGAAAAATATACGGTGATTTTAGAGATGCTAAACTTGTTAAAGAATTACAGAAGCTAGGAAAATATAACAAAAGTGGAAAATATTTTGAAGTTGAGAGTTTGCCGCATGAATTATGGGAAATAGACGCAGACAATAGAATCAAAATAAAAGATGTAGAAAGATATATAGACAGCTTTTTAAATGATTTTGTAGAAAATATAGACAAGTCCATTGATTTTATGGGACTTGACTATAACAACACTATAAATAATTATAATAAGCAATTTACGGCTAATTTAATAAGTTTAGGCATTACGCCAACCTTAACAGAAAATGAAACGAAGCTTTTAAACGAGAATTATATAAATAATACAAAGTATGATATTAAGAATATGACACTTAATAGCATACAAAGTATAAGAACTAAAATGAAAGATTTAGTTTTGAAAGATGGATCTAATAATAGAGAAATAGCGAAGATTTTACAAAATAACTATAATTTTACACAAAAAAGGGCTTTATTTATTGCAAGACAAGAAAGCAGTTTATTATTGGCCGAATATAGCAAAAATAATTATATAAAAACAGGAGTTAGAAAGTTTGAGTGGCAGACAGCAGGTGATGAGAAAGTAAGAGACTATCCTAGAAATAATTTAAATGGCGGGAATCACAAATATCTAGATGGAGAAATATTTGAATTTGACAAACCGCCAGTAATTAACCTAATAACGGGCGAAAGAGGACTGCCAGGACAAGCTTATAATTGCCGTTGTGTGATGTGTCCCATAATTGAATAAAAACAGTAAACAAAATGGAAATAAAATTTTACAAAAGAAAATTTATAGCCTCAGGCATAGTTGGTTTTAATGATACAGGCGATGGCAACCTATTATTAAAAAAATCAGTAATAGACAAAGCATTAAAGACATTGATAAAGAAACCTGTTATAATAACCCACGATGGCAAAGAGCCAGCAGGTGAAATAGTAGATGCTTATTTTAATCAAGATGATGATAGCTTTATTTGTGGCTTTAACATATGGAAAAAAGAGGCAATAGATTTATTGGATAATAAAGGCTATGGTATATCTTGCACCTATGATATTTTAAAAGAAAATAAAGACGGTGGAATTTATCATAATATCCCATATTCTAGTGAGGCAGAGGCTATTGACTTTACAAATATTGCTATTGTAGAGAAACCAAGATACGAAGAGGCGAGAGAAGTTATAAATAGTATTGTTGAGAATGGAGGGGTAGGTAGTGGAAGAAAAGGACATACTACACCAAAACCAGTTGTTATTGACAGCAGAAGAAGATTTAAAGACTATAAGGCTTTATCAGATAGTGCTAGAAAGTTTTATAAAGATAATATACAGGGAAAATCTATAAATCACGAAGTATTAGATAAAATATATTTTACTAGAAAAGGCATTGAAGAAACTATCAATAAAGGTAAGCCACAATATATTTTTAAAATAAAAGATATAATAAAAGAAAGTAAAAATATAAAAGAAGAACCATCTTATAAAGAAAGAAAAGATAAAGCACAAAAGTTTTTTGAGTTAAGGGGAACGGCAAAATATCAGAATAAGATAAATAATATTTTAACTATAATTAGACAACAAAGAATTGGAAAAAATGATATAAATGATTTCTATATTGTAAAAGATGATGAAAAATAATGGTAGGATGTGGTGTTCCTAAAAAACAGTAGGTCTTACATCCTATTTGACATAATTTTAAAATAATATTTTTAAAAAGTCAATAGAATACTTGAAATGCTAGCAAGTCATTATTTCTAATTAGCTGCCATTATCTAGCAAGTGGCAGTATTTGAAGCTCACTGATAAAACAGTGGGCTTTTTTTATTACTTTAATAACAACAAATAAAATAAAAAATGTTTGGAAAAAAGCAAAACGAGACATCCTCTGCAACAATGGATGATGTATTTTATTTATTATCTTTGATTGCCGAGAAAGAGGGCATTGATTTTGGCGATGAGGAAATAAAGGAAGAAACTGCAACCGAAGAAAAGGTTGAGGAAAACGCAGTTGTGGATACAGAGAAGTTCTTTAAAGAAGAGAAAGAAGAAGGTGATCATAATGAAAGTATAAAAGAAAATGAAGATGGAGTAGATAAAAATCATTTAGAAGACGAAATTGTAGCTATTGCTTTAAAACCTGAAACTGAATTTAAAGGTGGTAAAGAAGAAAAAGACGCTACAATTAGAAAACTTTTAACAAAAGGCCTATATTCGCCATCAACAAGAAGCGAAAAAGACAACTCCTGCAAAACAAATGAGGCGGAAGACAAAAAAGATGAAGATAAACAGGAAGACAAGCAAAGGGCAACAGGCGAAGATAAACTCAAAGAAGATATGGAAAAAAGACCTATCTTCAACTCTATAATGCAGTCTCTACATAAACCAGTTAAAAACAGCATTCTAACTAGAAGAGAGATGATAGCAGAAGCAAATAAAAAATATTCATTAAATTAATAATAAATAAAAGGAGTAAAATGACAACTTTAGGAACTAATCAGCAGTTAAACCAATTTAGGCAAACTGCGGTAAGGGGAAGTTTAGACCAATTATATAACTTCAACGTTATACCTGCCCTAATTCAAAATGAAAATGTAAATCAAAAAACATCCGCAGGCGATATGGTAGTGTTTACAGCTGGTGCTAACGGTGTACCTGTGGTAAGAGAAGTATTGCCAACCGATACAGACGAAACGCTAGCAAATACAATGAAAGGCTTTGTTGTAAGAAATTTAAAACAAAATGCTATTGACACTAATGACGAATACACAAGAGGCATAGCTTGCGAGGGCTCAGTTATGAGAATGATAGCAGAACAGCCAATAGAAAGCGGAGAACAAGTATTTTATGATACAAGAAGTGCAGCAACATCTGGAGTTATGATATTTAATAATCTTGATGTTAATGACTTTAAATCAATCAGTGCCGGCTCACTCAATTTATTAATTGACGGCAGTGCGGTTAATTTAACAAGTCTAGACTTCTCTTCTGCTACTACCTTAGCTAATGTTGCAACTGTTTTATCAACTGCTATAACATCAGCCAAAGGAACAGCAACAGCCATTGACAATAAAATAATTATTTCTTCCGCAACACAAGGAATAAATAGCTCAGTCGCTATTGCAGAGGGCGGATTGACAAGCGATGTAGCCGTTGCATTAAATGCAGGTGAAGCACAGGAAGTTGACGGCGAAGCAGCAGGCGAAAATCAGGGGAAAATCTTATCTAATAATGGCACCGCAACAGGCTTGTTAAAATGCGGTTTTGCATTTGATACGGCAGTTCAAGCAGGCGACTTGATAAGGGTTTATATCAAGTTTTAACAAATATTAACAATATAAAGGATATATAATGTACAATTCAAATTTACAAGGCTATAAACAAGCCATAGACACATTGACGGGCATTGATAAAAGAGTTGTAGAGCAGAAGTTCTTTGATGTCAATATACCAGATTTTATTGATATAGATGAAGGAAATAATGCTTGGGCAGACCAAATATTCACTTATCAATCATTTGAAGACGCAGGCGACGGCATGGAAGGCTTTCAAGTAGAAAGCTCTAATGAAAGCAGAATGCCAGCGGTTGATGTAGGCTATGACGGAAAACTTGATATCAGAAGAATGTGGAATAAAAAAGTTTCTTACACACTTATTGATTTAAAACAGATAGAGCAGATATTAAGATCAGGTCAAAAGAACTTTTCTATAATTGAGGATAAACTCGTTGCTAGAAAAAGAAACTTTGACCAAATGCTGCAAAAGGTAGCTTTCTTGGGTAATTCAGTATTTAAAGATATTACGGGACTCTTAAATAATCAAAATGTTACTATTGATGCTACTACCTTTACAACTAGTATGGGCGAACTTTCAGATACTACATTTAAAAAAATAGTTGGTACAATAACCAAAGAATTTACAAGACAGGCAAATTATACAGCTCAACCTAATATATTGTTATTGCCGTATTCTGTATGGAATAGCTTGACACAATTTAATAGTGTTCAATTTCCTATGATGTCTTTATTAGAGCTTTTAGAAAAGAATTTAAAAGACAGCACAGGCAATGAAAACTTTAAGATTTTATGGTCTCCATATTGTGAAGCAGAAATGAACGGTACAGGCAAAGATATTTATGTTTTATATAGAAAAGACCCTGACGTTATGGTTTTAGATATTCCTGTTCCGTATAATACAACAGCTTTCAACACAATAGACAACTACACTTTCTATAATGTAGGCTACGGACAAGTTGGTGGTGTAAGGGTATTTAGACCTCAGGAAATTATATATTTCTCTGCACCAGCATTAACTGAATAGCAATTTGCAAGCAGGTTTAACCCTGCTTATTTTATCAATAAAGCAAAAATAAAAAATGATAGTTCAAAATAATGGAAAAAGAAGATATCTTATTGATGGTTTGATTATAGAACCACATAAGACTTATAATATAACAGAAGAACAATATAACAGAGTAAAGGGCTTTAATGAAATAAAACCTTTATGTGTTATTAATCCGCGAAAATCAGACGATAAAAAATCAACTGATAAAAGCAAAGATAAAACTAATGCAAAATCAGACGATAAAAAATCAACTGATAAAAGCAAAGATAAACAAGCAACTAATACGGCAGATAATGAACAACAACCAAGCAATAATAAATAATATTACTCCGCAAGACTTTAAAGACTATTTTACCAGAGAATTTAGCTATTTGCCCGTATGGGATGGTAGTATAAGCTATAAATTGAATGATATTGTTTATTATGAAGTAGAGGGGCTTTTTTATAAGTCCCTTGTTAATAAAAATATAAATAATACACCGTCAGAAGATAGCGAATTTTGGCAGGAAGACGATGAAACCCAATACAATGACTATATAAATGATGATGATATAAATAAAGCTTTTGTTCAAGCTAAAAATATGATTAATCTTAGCCTATTTGGCAAAAATGAAGAACTTTTAAAAATATGCTATTTAATGTTGACAGCTCATTTCTTAGTTACGAACTTGAATATGTCAAACGGCAATGGCACAAGCTCATTTATTATAACAAGCAAATCGGTCGGCGGTGTTTCAGCAAGTTATGGTATCCCGAAAAAAATATTGGATGATCCTAATCTTGCTTATTTAATGGGCACAGACTTCGGGAAAGAATATATTCAATATATTCTACCGTTATTAAATGGAAATATTATGATACTTAACGGACGAACCAGTTTATTATAATGAAATTTGATGTAAAAATAGAGCAAGACACGGATGAACTTGACAAACTTATACAAAATTTTAGAGATACTAAAATTGTAAATGTAGGTATAATAGGTGGAGAACAGCAAGACGGTATGCCAATGGCCAGTATAGGTATGGTGCAAGAATTCGGTTCCGTTGTTAATAATATACCTAAACGAAGCTTTATAAAAGAACCTTTATTAGCCCATTTAAGTGAAAAGATTAAAAGTCAAAAAGATAAATTAAAGCAATATCTATTTATAGATAAAAGACTTGATGAAGCTTATAATTTAATGGGAAATACAGCGGTAGACATTATAATCCGATCATTTAGAAATAAGAATAATGGCAAATGGGCACCAAATGCACCTATTACAATTAATGGCGGATGGATGAAGAATAAAAAGACCGGAAAGCTTATTTATATTAAAGGCAAAGATAAAGACAATCCACTTATTGATACAGGCAGATTAAGAAGAAGTATAACATATGAACTTATAGATAAAAAATAAAATGGCAATAAATTTTAAAAGTTTTAATTCAGTGCCTCAAGGCGGAGACATTGTGGACAGCTGGGCTATAACCTACAAAGCAATTCTTATAAGAAAAGAACCTGTAGATTATGAAGTCCAAGAAACCCAGCGGCCTATAACTTTTAAGGGCATGATACAAAATAATCATGGTTCCCGAATGGATATGAAAGATATAGGCATAAGACAATGGAAAAGCTACAGCCTATGGTCTACATATAAGTTCAAGAACGATGATATAATAAAAATAAATGATAAAAGTTTTAAAATTATGGTAACAGATCCATGGGATACATATTATAATTATTTTAAATATGACTTAACGGAAGATTATACAGACAATGGAACTAGCACTCAAAACAACTTGTAAATTGATACAAGATTATATGAACTTAGATGACAGGCATATATATTTATACAATAATAAATGGGTTATACCCAAAGATGGCAAAATATGCGTAGTTGTTGGAACAGGGCAAGAAACGCCCTACCATAACTCCACAAAAGTAAATGGATTAACTGAAGAAAATACTGTATTGTCTACTTGCTTATTGAATATAGATGTATTTAGCAGAACACGAGAGGCTTTATACAGAAAAAATGAAGTATTAATGGCTTTGAACACAAGCAAAGCACAGAATACTTTTAATAAATATGGCTTTTATATACCTAAACTGCCTATGACTTTTAATCAAATAGACGAAGTGGATGGAACGGGTATATTAACAAGATTTAATATGTCTTTTAATATGTATTACAAAACAAGCAAAGAATACCAATCTAATTATATTGAAACAAGCAATTTTAAACTGTTTGCGGATAAATAATTAATTTTATTAATAAAACATAAAGGAAAAATGACAATAGATTTAAGCAATTATGTCAGTGTAAGCGTCAGCAAAACACCTTCAAGCATAACCGAAAGAAATGTATCGGTTATAGCTGTATTCACAAAGGAAGAGGCTAATATACCTATAAATAAGTATGTTATTTATAAATCGCCTAACAATGCTGCAAATGATTTCGGCATAGACAGTGATACCTATAAAATAGTAAATGCAATATTCAGCCAATCTCCAAATATATTATCAGCTAACGGCTATGTTGTAGTAATACCTATTCTAGCCAATACAACCGTAGCAGCTACGGCAGGCTATATTGAATGCAAAGGTATTTTATGGGAAAACTTTGCAGAAATAATAGACGGCTCTTTAAAGGTTGCAGTAGACACAGGAGAAGCGGTTGAATACACTGGCCTTGATTTTAGTGGTATTAAAAATATAGACAATTTAGTTTCTGTTTTACAAACTAAAATTACTACTGTAAACATTACAACAGACAATGATAATATTTACTTTACCAGCAAGACTACGGGAGCAACAAGCAAAGTTAACATTACAGCCAGTGAAACAGGCACAGACTTAACAACAACTAATCTTTTAAATATTGACAATGCAACACTTCAAATAGGACAGGCAGAATATACTGGTGAAGAAAGATTGCAGGATGTTATTATAAGAAGTCAAAAAATAATGTTCTATGGGGCTTGTATTCCAGCTTGGATTGTAAACGATGCGGAAGTTCTGCCGTCAGCTAATGCTATCCAATCAACATTTAGTGTTTTAATGCTTGTTAATAGCAACAAGTCATATTTAGAGGCAGAAACAACAAATCCATATTATCAAGTTCAACAATCAGCTTTAAATAAAACTAGGTGTTTATATTATGGAGGTGAAAGCGACCCTTTAAGCTATGTAGGAGCTTATACAGGTTCATATCTTGCAGTAAATTATAATGGGTCAAATACGGTTAAAAATCTACATGCAAAAGAACTTATAGGAATATTGCCCGACTTGACAATTGGCGAAACAGAGTTGCAACAGGCACTAGCTATTGGGCTTGATGTTTATCCAAGTTGCGGCGGTGTTGGTGCTATGTATTGCAGTGGTGCTAATGAATGGTTTGATACGGTTGTAGGCTTAAATTGGCTACAAATTCAACTGCAAAATGCGGGATTTAGAACTTTAAGAAATGTGCCGACTAAAATAGCACAGACAGAAGAAGGCGTATCAATGTTCTATGCAAGCTATGAAGCTGTTTTAAGACAAGCAAGAAATGCTGGCTTTATAGCACCAGGATCATGGACGTTGCCTTTTACTTTCGGCAACAGCGACGATTTAAAAAACAATATAACCAACTACGGCTATTATATTTACTTTGAACCTATTGCTACACAGTCAACAGAAGATAGAGAAGCTAGACGATGTCCTTTGTGTCAAATAGCTATAAAACTTGCAGGAGCAATCAATAGCTCAAATATTGTCGTATTTGTTAATAATTAAGGAGTAAAAATATGTATACATTAAGTGCAGGCGATAGTCTAGTATTAGATGATAAAGTAGTTTTAGATTTTGCAGACGGCGATTTTATGACTATTGAACCAGCAAATGACACCGCCACATCCAGCAAAGGTAAAAATGGCAACGGAATTACAGTTATGAATGAACAGGGTTCAATTATGAACGTAACTTTAAGATTGCTATCAGGTCATGAAACCGATAAATATTTAAATAATAAGTTAATTCAATTTAAGAATGACACTTTAAGCTATACCTATATAAAGGCAACAGCAACTAAATATTTCAGTGATGGCAATGGAAATATAAGTAAGAAGATTATAAATTTAACCGGCGGTGTTGTTTTACGGCCAGCAGGCTCAACCAGTTCAGCTACTGGAAATATAGAGCAGGCAATAGCAATTTATAATTTGCAGTTTTTAAATAGTGATATTTCACAATAATTATTAATGAATGGTGGGTTGAACCGTTGTCAATCCACCTTAAAACAACGGAGTTAAAAATGGACATAGCAATAAATGGCAAAATACTTAAATTTAATTATTGTAGTTTTCAAGATAGCTTAAAGCTTATAAGAATAACTACTAAAATATTAAAAAATAATGTTGATACTTTAAAGGATATTCTACCAAATACAGAAGGCATTAATAAAGTAGAAGAAACTTTAAAAAATGATTTAGACTTTACTAAAATTATTAATATTCTATTGGCAGGTTTGGAAGATAAAGAGCTTTATGATATAGCTTTAAGTATGGCTGGTGTATGTATTTATAATAATGAAGCAATAAATCAAAACTTTTTTGAAGTTCCGGAAAATAGAGGTTTATTTATTCCTATTATGTTTCATATATTAAAAAATAATCTTTCAATTTTTTTTTCAAAAATAAAAAATATTCAGTCATAGAAAGAAACAATAAAAAAACGATCAATAAGGCTTATTACACAATAAACGACTACTTTCAATATATTCTATTTAGCTGTATAAATAATGGAATGGGTGGCTATCAAGAAGTTATAAAAGCTCCTATTGATGATGTTTTAGATTATTTTGATTTTATAATTTTTAAGAATAATATAGAAAATTTTAGCGATGAGTGATATAGTAGTTGCAAAACTTAGTGCATGGTTAGGCTTTAATTTTAATGACAAAGACCTTTTAAAATTTAAATTAGGAATAGCTGCTGCAAGTGCTGCTTTAATAAAATTTACAGCAGACACCATGAAGACAACAGCACTTCTATCTAATTTAAATATAAAAACAGGGGTTAGTGAAGAGTTTGCAAATGAAATGGGAAGGCTTGCAGATGTTGCAGGCATAGGCAAAGAAGCTATATTTTCAGCTTTTGAAAGCATATCGCAAGCACAAGCAGATTTTAAAAGAGGTGAAGGCAATATATCACCCTATACTTTTTTAGGCATTAACCCTATGGATAAAAAGCCCGAAGAAGTATTTGAAGAAGTATTAAAAGCACTTGATAAGTTTGGCGATGATGCACAAGCTAAAACGAAAGCCCTGCAAGATTTAGGACTTGACCCATTATTGCAAAGTCTAGATTTAAAACAATCACCTTTAAGCAAAGAACTATTGCTTAACAAGGACGATATAAAATCATTAAAAGAATTAAGAACGGAAATTAATAAATTTCAAACTAACCTTGCTATTTTAAGGGATAAATTTATTGCTCTTGCTACGCCTATAAGAACATTTTTTGAACTAGGCAATAGAATAATAAACGGGCTAGTTTTATTGACTAAAAATACAATAGGTTTTGAAAAGGCGGCTAAATGGCTGAGTGGAACTTTACTTATTCTTGTTAGTCTTATTGCCCCTAAACTTTCACTTGTTGGCCTGTTTCTATTAGCGGTTGAAGATTTTATTGTTTATCTAAATGGCGGAAAATCAGTTATAGGATATTTTGTAAAGCAATTTAAAGAATTTATTAATTGGTTAGAAGGAGGACTTAATCCTATATCACTTTTTGAAAAAGCTTTAATGGGAGTTCGTTATGCACTTTTAGGCGTTGCAACGGTTTTAGGTATAATAAAATTAGCCCATTTTATTGTAGGATTAAAAGGAGTAGCGACAGCTTTTAAAATATTACAATTAAATAATCCTTTTATTGCAATTTTAGCTTCTATTCTTTTAACAATAAAAGCTATAAAATGGATACAAGAATGGTTGGACAAAAAAAATGAAAAGCATGCCCAATATCTAAATTCTGATGAATACGATCAAAAAGAAGGTTTAAAATATCTTAAAAATAGTAAAACCTATCAATCAGCTACTGATGAAGAAAAAAGAGATATGGAACAAAGATTTTTTGAAAATCAAAAAAACTCAAGAGGCGAAAAATTCCAACTAGCACAAAATACACAGCAGGCTAGCAGTGGTAATAAAACAATTACTCAATCCAACAATAATATTATTAATGTCAATTCAGTAAAAGAAGCGAACGACATGATGAATGAACTAAAAACACAAGAATTAGACAACGCAGTTATGGAGCTTAATATATAATGGAAAATATAAATAATATTAAAAACAATATTACGCAGATAGGCAACAATGCTTTAAATGAAGCGGATAGTATAAAAACTTCATTAAAAGAAGCTTATGAGTGGTTGTTTGTAATTCCAGAAAAGCAAGATGTCGGCATATCAACTACAGGAGAAATAAAAGACGATAAAGTGAATGCTTTTGCTTTTTTAATAACAGAAGACGAAAGCATACAGCTTAATTCTAATATTACCGACTATGTCTTAGAAAATAATACTATGGCACAATCTGGCAATACTAGGCAACCAATTAAAGTTGAAATTTCTGGTATAGTGGGTGAACTTTTTTATGAAAAGCCACAAGATACCCTAAAAGGTCAGTCATTTATTCAACAAAAGCTTAATAAATTTGCAGGTATAAGCCCGTCTTTGAGTGTTAAAGGGCAAGAATACTTAAACAAAGTAAATCAAGCGGTAAATAAGATAAATGATGTTGTGGATAAAGTTGATAATGCCTTTGCATTTATAAAAGATTTCACTGCAGAACAAGGACTAACACTACAACAGCAAGCATTTCAAATATTATCCAGTATGTGGAGATCTGGTAAACCTTTTACTGTTTCCACATACTATGGACAATTAACAAATATGTTAATTGAGAGTTGCAAAATACAGCAAAGTGATAATTTATGGCAGAGTAAGATATCTTTAACTCTAAAACAAATCACATTTGCAAAGACGCAAACAAGACAACTAAAAAAATCGGATATACGAAAAGCACAGGTGGCAGAGAAACAGAACAACGGAACACAATTAATAAGTAAAGCTACTGAAATAACAGGCATTGGAGCTTAAATATGATAATTAATAAAATAACAGACAATGCAAGGCAAGAGTTCAAGATACAATTAAGTGATGGAAGCGAAGCTATCATTGAGCTTTTTTATTCTATAAGAACTCTTGCATGGTATTTGACATTAAAATATAAAGATAAAGAAATTTATAATATAAAGCTAGTTAGTAGCATTGATAATATACTTTATCAATATGAAAATGTCTTGCCTTTTAAAATAAAAGTTGGCACGAATACAGGTTTCTCACCTTTATTTATAAGTGATTTTGTAAATGGCAACAACTGGCTTGATATTGTAGAAATTCAAAATAATTTAAATTAATTTAAAATATCTTAAAATAATTTAAATTATTTTATAATAATTTATAATAATTTAAAATGATTAAAAATAATAATCTAAATTATAGGCTTGAAATACAGGGAAAAGACAACAAGGTTTATATATGGGACAGCAGAAAAGTGAATGATATTGTTTCGTGTTTAAAGGTAGACTACACCATAAAGAAAACCTATACCAATGAGGCGAATATTGGAACTATAACAGTATATAATCTATCACAAGCAACTAGACAAGCAATTAAAAAGACAAAACTTGAAACAGATATAAGATTTTTAAGTTTTGCAATAGGCTATGACAATCAATTATATTCTATATTCACGGGTAGCGTCAAAGAATGCAGTAGTGAAAGAAACGGTAATAATATTATTACCACAATACAGGGGTGGGATGGTGGCGAAGCAATAACACGGGCAGAAACCAATATAACAATAGACAATACAACTGATATATACGGCACTTTATTTAATGATTTAAAAAAATATAATATAACAAAGGGATATATTTCACCAAAGGCACAATATAAAGTTGCAGGAACTAGAGGTATTGTATTAAATGGTAAAACTTGGGAACTTATAAAAAAATATCAAAATGATCTAGACATATTTATAAACAATCAGCAACTTTATATATACGCAAAAGGAGAATATAAAAATCAAGCTTATAAAATAAATGCAGAAACAGGGCTTTTAAACACACCGCGAGATTTTGGAAATGGTTATATAGAAGTTGAAACCATAGCAGAACCTACTATTGATTTAAAGACTATTGTAGATTTGGAAAGCACAACAGACCCTTTCTATAATGGAACTTATCAAGTTATATCAGTAGAACAAAACGGAAGTATATGTAAAATCGGAGATAGTCAAAATTGGAAATCAACTTTTAAACTACAAAAAATATAAAATGAAAGATAATTTATTACCAAATAATATAAATAATCTAGCTAATGCAATTATAGAACAAGTTTTTAAAACTCTAAATTGTGTTAAAATTGGACGAATAATTAAATTTTATACAGAAGATAAAACAGCGGATGTAGAAATTTTAACAAAACAAAAAAAGGCAGATGGGACTTTCCAGAGTGTAAGTTTATTAAAAAAATGTCTAGTTTTAGGTAATAGAATAACAACTCCTATATTAGAGGGCGATGATGTAGTAGTTTTATTTAATGACTATGATTTAAATGCTTATTTTGAAACAGGAACAGCACAAGAACCATATAGCACTAGAAAACACGATTTGAGCGATGGTATAGTATTAATGGGACTTAATAGTCTAGTAAATGCTATTCAATATGATAATAGTGCAATATGTTTAAATTATGAACAAACAAGAATAAATGGCAACCTTGAAGTAAATGGCAATACAGAAATAAATGGGAATTTAAAAACCTTTGGAACTGTTGATTTAGGAGGCGATGGAGGGCAGCCAGTGGCAAGAGTTGGCGATAAGATACAAGTAATTATAACAAGTGGTAGTTCCGCTGGAACATGGGAAGGAACAATTACGAGTGGCAGTGGAGTTATAAAAAGTATTTGAGGTTGATTTTTATTTTTTATGATTTAAAATCACATCAAATTAATAATATTAAGTTTTATGAAAGAAAAAATTATAAATTATACTATAGAAGTATTGTTTTTATTAATAGGTTTGTATTATTTCTTTAATGGAATATACATTATTACTAAAGCCGAATATATTACACAACAAACTTATAGTATATTAAATGTTTTAATTGGTGTTATAGCACTTGGATTTACATTTTTATTTGATAAGTTAGATAAGAGGAAATAGTATGAAAAAGTATATTTTAATTTTATTAGTTCTTTGTGTATCCCCAGTATTTGCAGCTGAAACCTATTATGATAAAATATCAGCAGCTGAAAGAATTATTGTAGATGAAGAAATTAAAAGTTGTGTTGCGGCAGCTACAAAAGGACAAGCAATTAATGAAGAAAGTATGAATAAAGCAAAAAATGCTTGTAATGAAATAGTGGCTTGCATCTATAAAAATTTCGGAGTTGATGGAATGATGGACACACAACCAAATCAAGTAAATTTTTGTATGGAAAAAACAGGTTTAAGCGTTCCTTCTAATAATACTCAACAGCTAAAATATCCAAGTGCATTGGAACTTAAAAATTTATCTACTCATTACAATGCATGTATCACATTGAATGGGGCAAATGACTATTCACCTATGTGTTTGTGTTATATTACTGCTATAGCCCAATATCCTAATAATGATATTAGCAATATGCCAGATGATACAATGGATAAGTATTTTGAGTGGTGTGCCCAAAGATATCAAAAATAATAATAATTCTTTAACAAAAATATTTCAAAAAAAGCTTGACTTTTTAGTTGGGCTTTTTTATTATAAAATTGTTAAATGTTTTTAAGGTTTTAGTATGTTATTTGTTATTACAAATTTATATATGTCAAGAGTGAACGAGAATATATTGAATATCGTTCGTGTTCTTACCTTAAGACATTTAACGGCTCTTGACACCGAATTAAAATAGGTCGTGTTTATTTTCGTTAAATAAATTAAGGAAAAACTATGACAAACTTTGAAAAAAATGAACTCCTAGCTTTAATTAAAGACTATGGAAATCTTGATATTATTCACAACAATGCAGAAGCAGTAAGTGATGGCTTTTCTGATTGTTTCTGTGAATTAAAGGATATGCTATTTGATAAGATTAAGCAGCTTATAGATAATATAGATATTAATCAATAATCCTTCTGGGAGTGTGTTATAGGGCACTCCCACCTATAATATTAATAATTAATAAAGGTAAAAATAATGATAAATGAAAATTTAGCAAACGGTGGCTTAGTATCTAATGAAAATTTAATAATATTAGACAATAATCAAAAGACAATAAATTCATTAGATTTATGTGAACTTATAAATAAAATTAGAAAAGAGGAAGGGGTAAGAGCTGAACTCTTACATAAAAGTCTTTTAGTAAAGATAAATGAAGAGTTGGAACAACGGGCAAAAAATTTTGCTGGTTATTATTTAGACAAAAAAGGCGAAAAAAGACCTTGTTATAACCTTCCGCAAAAAGAAGCCCTGCAGGTTATAGCTAGTGAGAGTAAAAGAGTAAGAAGAAGATTGATTGATGAAATAGAAAGATTAACAAATGAAAATAATCAATTAAAAAACAATCAACCATTGTCTTATTTTGAGATGGTGCAAAAAACACTACTTTTGACACAAGAAGAGATAGCAAAAAGGGATGAAATAATAAAAATTCAAAATAGTAAAATAGAAGAAGATAAACCAAAAGTCTTATTTGCTGAATGCTGTCAAGCCTCTAAAAATTCTATTCTTATAAATGAACTTGCTAAATTAATAAGTCAAGAAGCAGTTAGAAGGGGTTTAAAAAATAGAGAAATAGGACAAAATAGACTTTTTGAATGGCTGAGAGAAAATGAATATTTAGGGAAGTTTGGAGGTTTTAAAAATATACCAAACCAAAAATATATTGAAATGGGACTTTTTGAAATTAAAAAAGGAACCTATACTGATGCAGAAGGTAATATCGTGAATACGACCACACCAAAGGTTACAGCAAAAGGACAGATTTATTTTGTAAACAAGTTCTTAAAAGATTAAACAATAATTAATTAATAATTTACACAACCCACTTAATTTAATAAGTGGGTTTTTAATAACTTAATTAAAAATATGTCAACACGAGCAATAAATTTAGATACTTGGGATTGGGAATTTGGACAAGGACTACAAAACTATAAAACAGAACAAAACGAAATAGTGCAAAACATTTTGGCAACATTGAAAAGTTGGAAAGATGATTGTTTTTTTGACCTTGATTATGGTATCAGCTGGGGCGAAATTCTGGGAAGTTTTAATACATCTCAATTAGCAAAAAAAGATATTTCAACAGCAATATTGGGAGTTGATGGAGTAGAAAGAATAAACGATCTACAAATGTCTTTAAACGAGAATAGAACTTTAACAATTAATTTAAATGTTTCAACTATTTATGATACTTTGCAAATAAATGAGGATTTTAGCTTATGACGGATTTAGTTTATAATATAGGTAAAAATGGTATACAAGTCCCTACTTTACAGGAACATATTGATTGGCTTACGCAACAATTCAAAAATATATATGGTGAAGATATAAATTTAAATAGCGATACACCAGACGGGCAATTAATTAATATATTGGCACAGGCTGAAACTGATAGGGATGAACTTTTAATCAATACTTATAATAGTTTGAATATTATTACAGCAGAAGGTTTTGACCTTGATAATTTGGTAGCTACACACGGTATAAAAAGACAAGGCGGAAGCTATACAACGATTGCAATAACTCTAACTTTTAGCAAAGCCAATGTAGCATTACAAGGACTTGATAATAATTATAATGCGATAGAAAGCAATGCTTTCACAGTTAGTGATAATAACGGAAATCAATTTTATCTAATAACATCTTATACGAATACTGAAGCTGGTGATGTTATTTTAAATTTTAGAGCAAAAAATATAGGTGCTGTAGAGATAGGACTTGAAACTTTAACAAATATTGTTACTCCACAAGTTGGTATTGTAGCTAGTATCAATAAATCAGCTCCTTTATCTGTTGGAATGGATGAAGAAACTGATGCAGAGCTAAAAGAAAGATATTTAACAACTTATGGTAATGGCGGACAGGGAAGTTATCAGAATATCATAAGTAGTTTATATAATGTTGATGGTGTAATTAATATTCAAGGTGAGAATAATACATTAAATATAGAATCAGTGCATGGGACACCACCACATAGCGTATGGCTTATAATACAAGGCGGAGCACCTGAAGAAATAGCACAAGCAATATATACTTCAATTTCGGCAGGCTGCGGAATGCGAGGCGAACAATCCTATAATATAATTGATATTTATGGAAATAATAATGTTATAAGATGGGATAATCCAAGCTATGAACCTTTATATATTAAATTTTCTATAAGTAAAAAGACAACTAGCTCTACGATTGATATCAATTATTTAAAGGAAAGTTTAATCAATAGTTTAAATCTAAAAATGAATAATACTATTGATATAAATGAAATTTATCCTT
>CALXSB010000022.1 GCA_944391005.1 uncultured Rickettsiales bacterium
TTATCAAACACAGGTTTAATTCCTGCTGCCATAGGCGGACTTGATATAGACGCCATAAGACAAGGTGCTATTGAAACAATAGAATATGCTTTAAATAGCAAAGATAATAATATTGCTCAAGTTTGCGGTTCAATTGTTGATTTAACGGAAGGCGGAATTGCAGCAAATGTTGTTATGCCATATGTTGACAGATTTGTAAATTTAACAAAATGGTATAGACAATTATGGGCAGAATCGTTAGGCAAAGACGGCAAGGGCACAATCCCTGTAGATGCTCTAGGAACAACAGACCAGCACAGTCAATTGCAATTATATATGGACGGTCCAAGAAATAAATTCTATACATTCATATATAAAGATAAGGATCCAAACTCATTAAAAATCACAGAAGCATATAACGAAGGATTTGAATATCTAAAAGGTTTAACTCTTGATGATATTATGAATATAGAGTTTGAATCAACTGTTGAAGTTTTAGCAAAAAGAGGTTTGCCAGTTAGAGTATTCAAGTTCCACGAAATAAATGAAAGATCATTGTCTCAAATATTAATGCAATTTATGCTTGAAACAATCATTTGTGGCAAAGCAATGGGAACCAATCCTTTTGGACAACCAGCGGTTGAAGAAAGAAAAATTCTTGCTAGAGAAATGATGAAAGAATTAAAGAAATAATATTATTTTATAAATTTTTAAAAAGACCCTTTATATATGGGTCTTTTTATCTTAAAATATTATAACCTGTAATATAATGCAAATAAATTAATTTTCTTTACATTTTAAAATTACATAATTATAATTTATTATTGGGAGATTAATAATTGAAAATATATGAAAACATACAATTCAATTAAATTTTTATTTGTAATATTAATAATATCTAGTTGTACACAAAATCCTGCACCAATAATAAATAAAAATAGTGCTGTATATAGACCAAACTATTCAGAAACATATGTTGAAAGCCCAGATGGCAAAATAGCAAGAAGTTTAAGAGGAAATACTGATGTTTCAAAAGCACAGGAAATTAGCATAATAAATAGAGATGCACTAGGACGAAATAGCAGTGAATATGAATATTACACAGTTAAAAGCGGAGATAGCCTATGGACAATTTCAAAAAAATATGGTATAAAAATAAGCCAATTAGCAGATTTAAATAATTTAAAAAAACCATACACATTAAAAGTCGGACAAAAATTAAAATTATATTCAACCCCTGCAAATAATAATTCAATAACAATTACAAAAACAACAGATTATATTGTAAAATCTGGAGATAGTTTATCAACTATAGCAGAAAAATATAATATGAAAACCATTGAATTAGCAGAATTAAATAATATTAAAAAGCCATATAATATTAGAATCGGACAAAGACTAAAAGTTATGACAACTCAGAGTGTATCAAATAATGGAATTTATATAGTTAAATCTGGTGATAATTTATCAACTATAGCTAGCAATCACAATATGACATTAAATGAAATAGCTAATTTAAATAACCTTAAAAAACCATATACATTAAAAGTCGGACAAAAATTAAAATTAGGAAATGCCAATATAGTTGCAAGTTCTAAACAAATAGAAAAAAAACAACCTGTAAAACAGCAAAAACAAAGTCAGCAAAAAAATTCAAATACTATATCTTTTGCATGGCCAGTAAAAGGGGAAATAATTTCAAGTTTTGGAAACAAAGCAAATGGGTTATATAATGACGGTATAAATATATCAGCAGCAAATGGAACAGATTTCAAAGCAACAGAAGATGGCGTTGTTGCCTATGTTGGAAACGAATTAAGGGGCTACGGAACAATTATCCTAATAAAACATAATAATAATTGGATTTCTGCCTATGCCCATTGCGGCAGTGTAAAAGTTGCAAGAGGAGATAAAGTTTCTAAAGGACAAGTAATAGGAACTGTTGGAAAAACTGGAAATGTAAGCACGCCTCAATTATATTTTAGTCTAAGAAGCGGAAGACAGGCCGTTGATCCAATAAAATATCTAAAATAATTTAGGTATATATTTTTTAATATAAAAATAATATAAGACTTTTATAGATAAATATATATTACAATATAAAGGTGTTAAATAGAAAAACTATATTAAAAGTTGATAAAAAATTAAACATCTTGAGATTTTTGTTGATTATTATTTTTTAAAATATATTGTATAAATAGTTTGAGTTATTATTTTTTATTATCTTTCATGGAGATTAAAAATGGCACAAGCACAAGATGAACAAATTGCAGCGTTTAGAAACTTTGTGGTATTAGGTAGTTTAGGATTAATTTCTCTATTGGTATGTGCCTATATTACTGGGCTATTTTTAATTTTAATTTTACAACAACGTAATGGTATTGTTAGATTATTTTCTCTAGATTTTCCATCTCAAATTATATATATAGGAGATTTAATGATAAGATCTTGGAAAGTAATTGTATCAAATTTTACAAAACTTAAGTTTTCCGGTGGTTCATATTTAATTCCTAAAGTGGTTGTTGGAACATTTTTCCCATTATCAATCTATATTTATGTTATTTATAAGTTCAGAGAACCAATATTTGATTGGAGACCATTTAAAGTTTCCGAATCCCAATACGGTAATGCCCATTGGGCAACATTGGCAGAAATTAAAAAAGCCGGATTATTAAGTAAAGGAACTGGAATGACTATGGGTATGTATAAAGGAAAAATGCTTGTAGTTGATAAAACAAACTGCCAACATGCCCTATTATTTGCTCCTACAGGTTCTGGTAAAGGTGTCGGATTCGTGTTGCCAAACTTATTATTCTGGGACGATTCTGTTATTGTTCACGATGTTAAGCTTGAAAATTTTGAAATAACAAGTGGTTATAGAACATCTAAAATGCATCAAAAATGTTATCTATGGAACCCTGCAGATCAAGATGGATATACCCATTGCTATAACCCAATGGATTTTATCGCTAGAGATTATGGTAAACAGGTGGACGATGTGATGAAGATTACAAAATTCTTGCTTCCAAAAGAAGAATTCTGGACAAACGAAGGTAGAGCTTTAACCACGGGAATAATGTTAGCATTATTAGCTATGGATGACAGACCCGCATCAATGGGCGAAGTTTTAAGAACATTAAGAAGTGATGACGTTGCCTATAATATTGCCGTTATGCTTGATACAAGGGGTGAATTTATCCATCCAACAGGTTATATGAACTTAGCTGCTTATTTACAGAAACCAGAAAAAGAAAGAGGTTCCGTTACATCAACCGCCGCTTCTTCTCTTGACTTATGGGCTAACCCTCTTGTTGACGCCGCAACAATGAAAAGTGATTTTGATATTGGGCAGTTTAGAATAACAGCAACCTCTTTATTTGTTGGTATTTCACCTTCAAACGTTATGCGTTTACAACCTTTGCTTCAAATCTTCTATCAACAATGTGCAGGTGTATTTACTAAAAAAATGCCTGATAAAAAGAAAGAAAAACATCGTGTTATGATGCTTCTTGACGAGTTTCCTACATTAGGAAAAATGGATGAAATAAAAGCAGGTATCGCCTACTATAGAGGATATTGGGTTAAACTATTCTTAATTACGCAGGATACAGAACAGCTTAAAGCCATTTATGAAGCTTCAGGTATGAACTCATTTTTATCAAACTGCACATACAGAATTACATATGCAGCTAACAACGTTGATACTGCAAAATATATTTCTGATTTATTAGGTAAAAAAACAGTTGTAAGTCAAGAAGAAGGATCAAGACCTAAATATCTAGATTTAAATCCTGGTGCCAGACAAGTATCAGTTAAAAAATCTTCAAGAGAATTATTAATGCCTCAGGAAGTTATTGGCTTGCCAAAAGACGAAGAAATCATTCTTATTGAAGCAAACCCACCTATCAGATGCAAAAAAATATTTTACTACAAGGATAAATTGTTTACAAGCAGACTATTGCCTAAAATATCTGTTCCTAAACAAGAGCCATATATTCCAAAGAAGAAAAATCCAGATGCTAATAAATAGCCAATTACAAATTGGTTATTTTTTAGCATATTTATTAGCATGAATATTTAAAGTCATCAGTAGCTTGGTTTATATAAACATTGGTTTCCTGTCAAAGGACAATCAAAGTTAACTATTTATCAAAGATTAAATATTTTTCTATATCAATAACACATTTATCTTCACATATCAAAATTTTCTATTTTTATTAATATATATATCAAGACTTTCAACTATATTTTCTATTAATGGTTTTTCTATCGCCACTTTTATTAATTTTCTGCTACATCACAGCCACATAATACTCTCTTATTTTCTCTCTCACTATTCGTCAACGATTTCATCAGATCCACTATCCTCCACGCTATCAGCAGTCTTTTTTCTCATCAACCTCAGTAGGATCTCACATATTCGCTCTCTGTGAAGAATCTACCAAATTCATCCCCATGTAAAAGACACTACAACATCTACACCAACGTGAACGTCCCCATAACATCTACCCTCCTATTGAGGACATACACTCTACCCCTCATGTGGAGGATGCACGCTCTACCAACCTTTAAAATCACAATCTTATACCACCAATTTTTTAAAACTATAATCTACGCCTCCTGTGAAACCATAATCTCTACTCACTGTCAATGGGTTTTTCCATTTGACCACCTATCAAAGCACATTTCGCCCCTCTTGTGAAGTCGTCCACAACACCATCCCGTAAATCTCAATCCCCCCTCATTGTGAAGCACCAATACTCTATCACCAGTGAATGCACCATCCTCCGCCCCTGTGAAGACCATCATCTCCGCCCATCCTGTGAAAGCCCCCTCTCAGCCAACATAAAGGGACATCTCCATATCACTCGCCATGTGAAGGCGCAACCAACATCACCTCTCTGTGAAGTGGGGGCGGAGGTTCCTCTCTCAGATCCACCTGTGAAGATCCCCTCAATCCACCACCCTCTCAAGGTGCCACTAGCCCCAACTGCAAATGAGGATCATGGTGATTTATCTCTCGCCCATTCATGTGAATGGTTCCTCTCGGCCCCCCATGTAAAGGGACTACTCCATATTCACCACCCTGTGAAGGCAGCACCAACTTCCCCATGTCAAGGGGGGTAAGGAGGGTTCTCTCAGTTCCACCCCCCTGTGAAGGGAATTTCCACCATTCACCCCCTGTCAAGGGAATTTCCACCATTCGCCCCCCCCTGTCAAGGGAATTTCCACCATGCGCCCCCCCTGTCAAGGGGGGTAAGGGGGGTTCAAAAAACTGTTTTTATATATTCACACTACTAATAGA
>CALXSB010000023.1 GCA_944391005.1 uncultured Rickettsiales bacterium
TAGTAGTATTAGGGCTATGCCCGAAAACAAGTGTATCAGAGATGTATGCTTGCATAACATCGCTGATACCGCAGTTTGCCGAAGGAAAAAGAAGAACCACCAGCTAGGCTGGTGGGTTACTTTTTAATCTATTAATAGTGTGACTATATAAAACAGTTTTTGAACCCCTCTATCCCCCCTTCACAGGGGGGTGGAGATAGGAGATCTTCACAGGGGGCAAGGTGCTTCGCCTCCCTTCGTAAGGGAGGTGCTGACGAAGTCAGCGGTGGGTTGACAAAGAAATTAAAGATTAAAAATTAAGAATTAATCTTTAACAGAAGATTAAAAATAGATTAAAAAACTAAAAGTAAAAAAATAAAGTAATAAATAATTAAAAGTTAAAAATTAAGATTTGATAATTAAAATATAATAATAAAAGAATAAATAATTTAATAATAAATAATTTATAATTTAAAATTATATTATTAATAATTGTAATCTTATATATATAAATAAAAGTTTTTTTATTATTACTATTATATATATTAAGGTCTTATCTATTTATTCTTATCAATCTATTAGTAGTGTGAATATATAAAAACAGTTTTTTGAACCCCCCTTACCCCCCTTGACAGGGGGGGTAAAGAGACGTGGATCCCTTAACAGCGTGGTGCAACTAAGAGAATTCTTTCATATGGAGACTGAGATAGTGCCTTTATGGGGTGGATGATGTTCGGTGTGGTCCTTCACGGGGGTAAAGGATAGTGCATTCACATTGGGAAAGTGAGAGTGTGCTTTTATGGATGGTAAAAATTAAGATTTACAGAATGGTAAAAATTTTATCAACCCACCGTCCCTTCGGGACATCTCCCTTACAAAGGGAGGCGAACCCCCCTTACCCCCCTTCACAGGGGGGTAGAGATAGAGTGGCCCTTCACAGGGGGGTGAAGATAGAGTGGCCCTTCACAGGTTGGTAGAGACAGGGATATTCTTCACAGAAGGGCGGGCGAGAGACGAACACCATCCACCCACATTTGCAGTGTGGTATAGAGTAATCTATTAACGGGATGTGATTAGAAGTGAAGGTCCACTTCGTGGGGGGACAAGGTGGTGTCTAATAAAAAATTAATTAATTTTAAATAATTACTTGACAATTTATAAGTTAGTTTTATACTTAAGATACTACTTATAGTAGTGTTTCCTTATTAATAAATAATGGGTCGATTATGACTAGAAATAAAATTTTCTTAATTTCATTAGTTCTTTTAATAATCGGTGGCTTAAATTGGGGATTAATTGGATTATTTAGTTTTGACATAATTGCTAAAATATTGGGTCAAATGTCAATTTTTTCAAGAATAATATATATAATTGTCGGAATTTCAGCGATTGTGGCTATATTTACTTGTCCAAAAGAAAACTAATAAAATAATTAATATTTTTTGTGGTGTTGTTTTTTGCAACACCATTTTTGTATTTATACCCATATTTATATTGCGATTTAAATTTAGCTTTAGTGGTAATGTGATAAGAGGTAGTCCTTAGCTTTTCTGTGGCAAAGTGTGGTGAATTATAGGCTGTCATTGCAAAGGCTTGTGGGTGTATATGCTTTGCATACGAGTGTAATAAATTGCTGGAGATAAGTATTACTAGGGAAAATTAAGATATGCTAGCTATGCTTACTGGTTGATTTTTTATGAAAAAATTAGGTGTTGGGAATGTAAAATTTTTTTAAATAAATATTTAAAAATATCTTGAAATAAAATAAAATTTATTAAAAATATTAATGTTTTTATTTTAAAAATGATCATGCAGAATAAAATAGATGTATATGATTTTATTTGGAAATCAACTAAAGGCAGGAGGTTTTTGCTATTGCTTTTAGTGTTTTTTTATACGTTTGAAAATATTGCTTCAATATTTGTTGCACAACACTTTAATAGAAAAATGGTTAATTATTTGGGAACGGAAAATTCAACTTTGATGTCGGGGTTTACTTTTATCTTTTTTTATGTGTTTTTCGGCAATATAATGTGGATTATAGGAATTTTTGCCTCAAAATTAAAGGTTAGTGCTATATCTACGATTCAGTATAAAATAAGAAATGGTCTATTTGATTATATAACTCAACATTCTATGGATTATTTTAATAACTCCTTTAGTGGGGCTTTGAATAATAAGATAATGTCATCTGTTTTAAATTCTGGTATGATAATATATAATATATGTAAAATTATAGGTGATGGTATACTTATATTGTTGACTCCAATTTTGTATGCACAAATAAATATTTATCTTGGAATTTTTTTTGGATTTGTGGCTGTGTTTTATATTTATATGACAAAAGATGTAAAAAATGATGTTATGAAAAAATCTGATAATTTGGCGGAGGAAAAAAGTAAATATTTTGCGTTAATAAATGATGATTTGACGAATATTGTTAATATAAAAAGTTTTTCTAGATTTTTTAATGAAAAAATTGCGATTAAAAAGCAAAATGTGAATATTTTGAGAAAAGAATTTGATTACAAAAAAACTAATAGAAAATTTTTTGTATTTAGATTTATTATTAGTTTTGTGCTGTTTACGTTGATTCTTGGTGTTGGGGGTGTTTTGCTGTATGAAAGAAAAATTAATATGGGTGATTTTCTGTATTTGACAATTATAACAACAATTCTTAATTTTATTATAAAACACTTGGGTGATAGAATATCCACAATAGCGTTGGAAAAAGGCACTTTAGACAATAATTTAAATACAATATTTAGGCCAATTGAAATTCGGGATAAAGAAGACTCTAAAAAATTGAGTGTTTTGAATGGTAAAATTGTGTTTAAAAATGTAAGTTTTGGCTATGAGGTAAAGCAAAATGAAAACTAATAAAATTCTTTTGAAATTTTTTTGGAAATTTGCAAAAAAATATAAATATAAGCTATGCTTGATGTTTGTATTTATGTATTTGCTAAAGATAGCTAAGGAGGTATTTTTTAGACCGTATTTGTTAAAAATATTAGGAAATGCTTTTCAAAATGATACTCTGACTTTAACAATGGCTGTTGTTGTTGCTATTCTTTATGCATTTTTCTCATCTTTTGATTATTTTGTAAATATGAGTTTTGGTTGGAAATTAGATTATGGTATAACGTCAAAATTGCAAAAAGATGCTAGAATTTATTTAATGGATTATGCTATGAAACATTCTATAAATTATTTTAATAATAAGATGAGTGGTGTTATAGCGAATAAAATAAATAATATATCAGAGCCGATGGGATTTGTATTTACATCACTTCTTAGATGCTTTAGTATATTTATTGCGTTTGTTATAAGTCTAGTAGTTTATGCACGGATAAATATTTATTTTGCGATGTTTTTTATCATTTGGGTTGTTTGTTTTTACTTTGCACATTCTTTTACTATAAAAAAAATTTATAAGGCAAAAAAAGAAAGGACTGAGGAAACTAATAAAATTTCTGGTATAATGAATGATTCTTTATCAAATATTTTAAATGTTAAATCATTCTCAAATAGAAATCAAGAATTGGAAGAGGTGAAGAAACAGGGTGCAAAAATATTGGATAAAGAATCAAAAATGGCGAATGCGGAAATTATTTTGAATATTATTATGTTTATTATGATAGTTTCAATAGAATTGTTTTCTTTTGCTTTTGCTTTTTATCTGACAACAAAAAATAAAATAACTATTGGAACATTTTTGTTTATATGTCAAAATATTACATTGTTGGTGTCAATGATAAATGATATTTTTAGCAATTATATAGTTAATTTGACGATTCTGATATCGGAAATTAAGGATGGAATTGATACTATACTGCAGCCGATAGATATAAAAAATAAGGATGATGCAAGAAGTTTGCAGAATGTAAAAGGTAAGATTGTATTTAAAAATGTTGTTTTTTATTATGAATAAAAAATAAAATTAAAAACTCTTGAAATTTTCATAATGCAACCTATATTACAGGTAGTATTTATTATAAATAACTAGAGGGCTGTTATGAATTTTGAAAGATATACAGAAAAACTAAAGGAAACAATTCAGCTATCTCAATCGTTAGCAATAGAAGGACAAAATCAATTTATTACTCCGCTGCACTTGTTTGCTGCAATGGAGGAGGATCAAGATAAACTTGTGTCTCAATTGTTGTCTTCGGCCGGCGGAAATGTTGAGTTGATTGATAATGATGTTGCTGATAGATTAAGCAGATTGCCAAAAGTTAGTGGTGATGGTGCATTGCAACCTACGCTTAGCAATGACTTTTCAAGAACTCTTATATTAGCAGAAAGAATTGCCGATAAAAGAAAGGATAAGTTCGTTGCACTGGATGTTGTGCTGCTTGCCATGCTTGAAGAAGATGGCGAACTTGCAAGAATATTTAAATCCCATGGAGTTAATACTCAGGGATTAAATGCTGTTGTAGATAAATTGAGACAGGGCAAAACTGCTGATACAGACACAGCGGAAGGTGGTTATCAAGCCTTAAGCAAATTTACAAAAAATATTACAAAGCTTGCAAAAGACGGCAAGATTGATCCAATTATTGGAAGAGATGAAGAAATTAGAAGAACTATTCAAATATTATCAAGGAGAATAAAAAATAATCCAGTTTTAATTGGTGAGCCGGGCGTTGGTAAAACCGCAATAGTTGAAGGATTGGCAGAGAGAATTATCAATGGTGATGTTCCTGAAAGTTTGAGGGATAAAGAAATATTGTCTCTTGACATGGGTGCCTTGATAGCTGGTGCAAAATATAGAGGCGAGTTTGAGGAAAGGCTTAAAACTTTATTGAATGAGGTTGAAAAAGCTGGCGGTAAAGTTATACTATTTATTGACGAATTGCATTTGCTTGTCGGTGCTGGAAAGACTGATGGTGCAATGGATGCCTCAAACCTATTGAAACCTGCACTTGCAAGGGGCGATTTGCATTGTATTGGTGCTACAACTTTAAATGAGTATAGACAATACATTGAAAAAGACCAAGCACTTGCAAGAAGATTTCAGCCGGTTTATACTCCTGAACCTACTATAGAGGATACAATTTCAATACTTCGTGGTATTAAAGAAAAATACGAGATGCACCATGGAATTAAAATTAAAGATGATGCATTGGTTGCAGCTGCTGTATTGTCAAACAGATATATTACGGACAGATTTTTGCCGGATAAAGCTATTGATTTAATTGATGAGGCAGCTAGTAGAATAAGAATGGAAATTGACAGCAAGCCAACAGAATTAGATGAATTGGACAGAAAAATTTTGCAATTAAAAATTGAAGCTGAGGCGCTTAAAAAAGAAACGGATGAAGCTTCAAAAGAAAGACTTGAAAAGATTAACAAAGAATTGGACGGACTAGAAAAAAAGTCTGTTGAAATGACATCAAAATGGCAGGCTGGAAAAGCAAAATTAGAAAAAATCAATACTTTAAAAAATAAGCTTGATGAAGCTAGATATGCACTTGAAGTTGCACAGAGAAAAGGCGACTTAGGAAAAGCTGGAGAGTTGTCCTACGGTCTAATTCCAAAATTGCAAAAAGAGCTTGATACATTGGAAAAAGAAAATTCAAATGTTGCAAGCGAATCCGTAAAAAGAGAAGACATTGCAAAAATCATATCAAAAATTACCGGCATTCCTGTAGACAAAATGATGGAGGGCGAAAAAGAAAAACTGCTTCATATGGAAGACTTCTTAAGCAAAAGGGTTGTTGGACAGGAAAAGGCCGTATCCGCAGTTTCTGACGCTGTTAGAAGAAGCAGGGCAGGGCTGCAGGATGCAAACAGACCTATTGGAAGCTTTTTATTCTTAGGTCCAACAGGTGTTGGA
>CALXSB010000024.1 GCA_944391005.1 uncultured Rickettsiales bacterium
TTAATTTCTTTTATCAACATACTGCTGGTTTTATCAACACAGTAATTATAAATTGAGATAAAGAGTTTATTTTTAATTATCTTATCAACCCACCGTCCCTTCGGGACACCTCCCTTACAAAGGGAGGTGAACCCCCCTTACCCCACTTGACATGGGTGGGGGAGCGAGAGGTGCCCTCTATCCCCACTTTATAGGGGGGAGAGGGAGATGGTTCATTCCCAGGCGGGCCGAGAGGGACACTTTGCAGGGATAGTAAAGTGGGTGAGGCCTCTTCACAGTGGGATGGAGAAGTGGTCCCCTTGATGGGGGGGCGAAGTGTGTGGATGTCATTCACAGAATGGGTGAAGTGTGTGGGGCCTCTTCACAGGGTAATGGAGACGTAGTTCCCTCACATGGTGGTTGAGAAGTAGTTCCCTTGATGGGGGTGATGTGGTGCATCTTCACATGGGGGTGATGTTTGGTGTGGTTCTTCATGGAGGTAAAAATTGGGAGAGCACTCATAGGAGAATGATTGGTGTGCCGTCCTTCATACGTGGGTTAGGTTGGACGATCCCCTTGACAGGAAACATATAGTGTTTTCACATGGTGGTGGATTGTGGTTTTTACAGGGACCGTAAAAGAGAAGTATCGTTGACACACGTGATATATGGGTGTCTCATTCATATAGGTAGCAATCTCCTTATAAATAGGCTATTATTAAATATGAGTTTTTTTGTAAAAAAAGCTTGCAAATAAAAAAATATATGAAATAATGTAGACATTGGTATAATTATTTATGTTGTTTTATGAAAAAAATCATTTTTAGAGCATTATTTGTGCTCGCTATATTTTCAGCTTTATTTATTAACACTAACTACGCTACTGCTGATGAGTTTACACAAGTTACAAAAGCCAGTAACACTAGTGGTGGTGCAATGCAACAAGTTCTATGTAACGTTTTAAGATTTGTTACAGGAACTATTGGTAAAACAATTGCATCATTTATTATAATTGGTGTTGGTGTTGGTTTCTTCACCGGTAAAGTTTCTTGGGGACTTTTAATTGGCGTTACGCTTGGTATTTCGGCCATGTTTGGTGCACCTGCGATTGTAAACGCTATTACTGGTGGTGATGGTGTTGATACGTGGTGTAGCGGTAAATAATTCTATAAAAGAAATACTTCTCTTATTTGAGCAATATAATTTATATTGCTCTTTTTTGTATCTAAATTTTAAAAATAACTCAATTATAGTTATTTTTTGTAAGATTTGTTATATTATTTGTATTGTGTTTGTTATATTTAATACTAGTTTATTATACAATATTTTTAGATAAATCTTGGTTTTATAAATACAATATTGAAATTACAAAATTTTTATATTGTAAATTGTATATTTACAATATAAAAATGATGAACAAATCTATTTATTGTGTTGAATGAATTATTCAAATTTTATATCAAAGCCTTCAATCTGCAACTGTTCTTTTAGCTCTTTTTTGCAATCTTCTAAGCCTTCTTGCGTCATGGCTTCAGCTCTAGCTGTCATGGCAGGTTCTGTATTTGAGCTTCTTATAAGCCACCAGTCAGTTTTATTTGTGTAGACTCTTGCGCCATCTATTTGAATGACTTTTCTGTCTTTTGCTTTCATTCTTTCGGCAATTTCGTCCGGAACTTTATATTTTATAATATCATCTGGTGTTTTTATTTTAATTTTTTTAGTTGCATAGGTTTTTGGAAAAGTTTTTCTAATATCCTCAAGTGTTTCGTTGCTGTTAGCTAAAAAGTTTATCATTTTCATTGTAGCGACTAAGCTGTCGTCAAAGTTATGATTTTCACCATAGTATATATGGCATGATGTTTCTCCGGCGATTTTTATGTTGTCCTCTTTCATTTTAGCTTTAAAAGTTGAATGTCCTGGTTTCCACATAACGGGTATGCCGCCAAATTTCTCAATGTCATCAACTAAAACTTGACTTGAAGATATTTCAAAAAGGACTTTTTCTCCAGGGTGTTCCTTTAAAAATGGTCTCATAAGTATATCAAGAATTTCATCTCCAAAGTAAATATATCCTTCTCTGTCAATAAAACCCAATCTGTCTCCATCTCCATCATAGGATATGCCTAAATCATAGTTGCCATTGATAACGGCATTTTTTAAGTCCTGCATCTCTTTTTCCAATGATGGATCTGCTAAATGGTTGGGAAAATTTCCGTCAACTGTGTCATATAGAAATTTGTGTTTGCCAGGTATGTTTTTTACAACGTCGTGAATTACATCTGCTACAACACCATTTCCAGTATCAAAAACTATATTTAAAGCTTTTGATTGTGGTGTTAGTTTTAAAAAGGATAGAACATATTTTATATAATCTTCTCTAACATTTGCTTTCGTAATTTTACCATTTCCAGTAGCAAAATCGCCACTTTCTGCAATTTTTCCAATTTGCTGTATATCATCGCCCCAAACAGGATCTTCCTTTGTTAACATCTTAAATCCATTATATTCGGGCGGGTTATGTGAGGCTGTAATAATCATGCCGGCATCTGCATTCAAATGCCATACAGACCAATACATGCAAGGACTCATCACAAGTCCTAAATCTATTGCATCAATGCCAGTTGTAATCAATCCGTTCATAAAATATTTTTGTATTTCTTCGGAACTATTTCTTCCATCTCTTCCAACAACGCAGGTTTTTTTGTTTAAGTTTCTTAAAAAAGTGCCATAGGCTTTACCCATGAAAAATGCGTCAGTGTTATTAAAATCCCTGCCATATACACCTCTTATATCATATGCCTTCAAAATTGATTGCGTAAACTTATGAGTCTTAGCATCCATAATAGAATTATTTATTTAACTAATAGTTAAAATACAAACTAAAATGGTATTATTCAAGAATTTTTATTTTATTCTGACCATTCCATTTTCAATTGCGATTTTGTCTTCAAGCTCTAATTCAATAATTTTAGCGTTTAAAATGTTTACGGGTATTCTTGTATCATCACTTAGTAAATCAAGAGATATAGGGGTGTGATTTAATTTTGATAAAATTAATTCTTTTATAGATTTTGGCTCTTCCTCTTTAATCTCACTTTCAAAATCTAAATCTTCTAGTTCTTTTTTGTAGCTTTGTGAAAAATCTTCATCTTCAATATCATCAAAATTGTCTTTAGTTTTGTTATTATCCATTAAAGTAAACGGTTTAGCCTTATGAATTGTAAGAGTTTGTAGTATATCAAGAATATCTTCAATACTTGTAATGACGTTTGCACCGTCCTTTATTAATTTGTTTGAACCCTCACACCTGTAATCATAAGGATTGCCTGGAGATACCATAAGTTCTCTGCCTTGTTCAAGTGCTTGTCTAGCTGTATGTAATGTTCCAGATCTAGCACCTGCTTCAATAATAATTACAGCCTCAGAAAGACCTGATACTATTCTATTTCTTGCTGGAAAATTTTCAGCCCTTGGCGCTGAATTAAATGGAACTTCGGATATTATTAGACCTTTGTTTTTAATTTCATAATATAATTCTTCATTGCCTCTAGGATATATGTCGTCTACACCACCACCCAATACAGCTATTGTGCCGGTATTTATAGCACCACGATGTGCAGAACTATCTATACCACTAGCGAAGCCCGATGTTATAACAAATCCAGCTTCACCCAATTCTCTTGCAATCTTCCTTGCAAAATTGCAGCCGTTTGAGGAAGCGTTTCTTGAACCAACAATTGATACAGATCTTTTGTTTAAAAGTTCTTTATTTCCTAAAATTGTTAAAACTGGTGGAAATGTATCTATTTGATGTAATAGATATGGATAATCTTCGTTTTTATAGGTAATTATTTTTGCCCCTATAGTTGAACATCCAACTATTTCTTTATTTATTTCTTCATCGCTTGCTATAATTATTGGATTTTTTGTCCTGCTTTTTCTGTTATACTCATTGATATTTTTAATCGCCGTTTCCGCATCACTAAAATAACTCATTAATTTAGCAAATGTTAATGGGCCAACGTTTTTACTTCTAAATAATTTTAAAATATTATAATCTTCTCTTGATAACATATATTCTAATTAACAAAATTAATCAATTTAAAATTAATTAATTTTGTTTTACACCTCCTAAGCTATAATATAAATTTAAAAAATTAAAAAACAACAATTAATACTAATTTTTTCAGTATTTAACAACCATTGGTATATAAAATAATATATATTAAAAAATATATATAGAAATATTATAATACGATTAATATTTATTGTTATATTTTTATTGAAATTAATTCTATTTTTGTAGTGGTGGTGCTGATGAAATCAGCAGTGGGTTGACAAAGAAATTAAAAATTAAAAATGAAAAATTAAAAATTACACCTGTGGCAGACTATACAATAAAATTAAAAATGAAAAATTAATCTTCGGCAGAGAATCCTCTGAATTTCTGTATCTCTGTCAAGACACTATCTCGGTCCCCCTGTGAAGGGATTATTTCATCTCAACTCCGATGTGAGGGAATCTTCTCCACACTTTATCCCCTTGTGAAGGACCATATCTCCACCTTCCTGTAAAAGGTCCCTCTCAGTTCACCATGTAAAGGGCCGCACATAATATTATCCCTCTTGTGAAGAAACTGCAATTTCACCCAAATATGAAGGGCGACATACCAATCTACCCCACATATGAAACAACTCACACTGCACTCCCATGTGAATGGCACCACTAACTTCCCCACTGTGAAAACCCACTCCCAGACCCCCCTGTGAAGGGGGGTAAGGGGGGTTCTATAATAATATAATTATATAAAATTTATTATAGAATTATATATGATTTATATATAAAGTTTATATGTATAAATTATATATAAGTAATATATAAAAAAGTAATATATAAAAAGTAATATATAAAAAATAATATATAATAAATCATATATAAATTTCTCATATATCCCTTGTTTTTTATACTTTTAAAATGTATATAGTAAATTAATATAAAATAATAACGGATATAGTAAATGCAAGGGTCAAACAGTAAT
>CALXSB010000025.1 GCA_944391005.1 uncultured Rickettsiales bacterium
TGCCTTTGCAAAGGAAAATGGTAAATTCTTTTGCACCTTCCGGAGCACTGGCCCAGTTAGAAGCATCTTTGATTGGTGAAATACAAGTATTGACTGCTTGCGGGAAGGAGCCGGCTCTGGTACCAAAGCCTTGATCTTCGCCGGAAAGGACATGGATTGTATCAATACCGGCGCTGGAAAGTTTATCAACCATATCACCGGTCATTTGCTGCATCATCTGCATGCCTTTTGCGGTGTCGCTGGCTTCTAAGGTATCTTCCGGCAATTTGTTGATAACGCAAGGGGCAACTGCATCATCTACCATACGAGTAATGAATTTGACTTCCGGAATATCTACTGAAGCACCTACTAATAATTCAGTGTCTCTTTGCATTGCAGCAGAACCTACAGAACCGGGAGCCGAACCGTCTACTACAAATAAATTTTCGCTGTCAGTGGTTGGCGGCCATGCTCCGCCGGGCCAGTGGAATACTACGGTCTTATATCCTGCTTCTGTTGTGCAGTTCCAAACAGGCTCAGCTTTGACTAAGCGGCTGTCAACATTGTAGCCGGACTGATTAATTTTCCCCGGAATTACTCTGCTGAATTGGGTAATGCCGTGGACACAAGGATTGGCACCTACTGCCAAGGTAGTCCATTGCGGAGGAGTTACGGTTGGCTGATCTCCTAACATAACTAAATCGTGGCGCTGTGCACCCATTTCAGCCAATTTTTTCATGTTTGGCAGATGTCCCTCGTCGATGTAACGTCTGGTTAAGCGCGGGTCTAAACCATCAACGCCTAAGACCATTATTTTGTCTGCCAATTTTTTTGTTCTTAACATGAGCATCTCTCCTTTTTTTGATTGAATTATTGTTTTTTTCTTAATAGTCAGATGATTATTGCGCTATCTAAAGCTTTGCAATTAATATCTATTAGCTGATTGCTTTTGCTTTGATAATGCTCTCAACTCATGTGACTAATTAACCATATCTTTATAATATACATTTTTTGCTTTTATGCATAGTATTTGTTTTAGATTATCCCTTTTCAAGAAACTGAACACTTCCTCTATCTAAAATTATTGAAAATAAAAAAAGATACCCTCAATAGGATATCTTTTTAATCTGCATTTACTGTTTGTTTGATGCACCGCAATATTTCATTGGCATATTCTTTATTCATTTTTTTGTTGCAGATAAGCCACAACGACATTTTCTCGCCTTTTTCTATAGGAATAAATCTTAACTGTTTGCGGTCGGAATTGCCGAACAAAATAGGCATCTTGAGCATCAGACCAATGCCAAAGTCATTTAAGATCGCTTGAAAATAAACAGTATTATTATCCGTACTCAAAACATAGTTATTACCGTCATACCGATCCATAAAGCTGCCGCTTCTTAACACCTCTGCTCTTTTTCCCCAAGCAGTGTTTAATTTGATCTGAGGAATATCATTGATCTCCTCTGGCGATAGTTCCGTTACATTTAACGGGATATACTTAGAATATTTAGATGATACCACCGCAACTTCAAAGGTATCTATTTTATAATAATTAACTCCTCTATATTTCTCATCCTGCAAATATTCTTTATAGGTTGTCTCATTGTCATAAATGATAAAAATGCCGATATTTTGGACATCTTCACGCACTTTATCGAATATTTCATTAAACGGCACACATTGCGAAGAGAAGAAAGTATTTGGGAACATTTTTTTCAAGCCAACTAAAATCGAAGGAAAAATAGAACTGGCAAAATCGCTTTCCATGAAAATGTTTACTTCTTTTCCTTTATCACTGTAACGAAGACAATCATTTTCCATGCCGTTAATGATATTAAAAATCAAGTTGGCTCTTTCTACTACATTCTCTCCTGCTTCGGTCAAGGTTACACCATGCACTGAACGTTCTAATAACGGCACGCCAAACTCATTTTCTAAGTTTTTTATTGCTGTTGATAACGCTGATTTAGAAATAAAAAGTGATTCGGCAGCTTTGTTTATTGATTTAGTTTTGGCAATTTCCTGTAAATAACGCAACGACTCCAATCGCACCACTTTAATTTCCCTCCCGCAAATCCTACTTTTTGAAAGATATCATTTAAAAAGAAAAAAAAGGCATATAAAGGAGAGATTATATCTTAAAGGGCGCATTTTTTAAGAATTTATTTTAAATTTGCACTTAAAATTTATTCTGTATTTAGTTTTCAAAAAGTAGACTATTTGATAAATTTTTATATCTATATTATTATAAGTCTTTTTATAATAACTGTCAATAAATATTTATTTTTTCGCAAATGTTCTATGAAACAGACCTACTCCTTATTTTTTTTAGACTACCCGCTGCTAATTATCTCTGTTATAATTTATATATATTTTAATAATATCTAAAGTTTCAATTTTTTACCTATTCGTTAAGTTTTTATCTTAAAAAACTATAAGGAGTGATTTTTTATGTCCAATCAAACTTTAGCATCGGTGGATATTAATTTTCGTGAGCAAAAAGAGCAGAGCGTTCGCTTGCAGGAGCTCCGCCAAAGAGCTGCTCGCTGCCGCTGCCGTTATTGCGGCAATCCTTTAACCTTGCGCAAGATCACTTATGCCGCTTATGATGAAGCTAAAATTGAGCTTTACTGCGAGCATTGCGACCGCATCGAATCCGGCGTCGAACCGGAAATTTATAAAATTGCCGCCTATT
>CALXSB010000026.1 GCA_944391005.1 uncultured Rickettsiales bacterium
ACCCGATAAAAAGCATAAAAAACTTTTTAGTGATTTTAGAAAACTAATTTTTGATGATATGCATGCAAGAAGTGAAAGAAAAAAATACGAATTTTATGAAGATCTAGAAGTTAAAATCACACCAGAAAGAAAAAAATTTTTTGATGAATTAATTATTGGCAAAAGATTAAAAAAAGAAAGTTTAATCATAAGAATATTGGAGATATATATTTACGTTGCAATTATTTTGATTATTGCAAAACTTGTTAGCGAATATGTATTTCATATACCTTTATTCTAGTGAATATTTCATATATGATTATTGTAAAATTTAATAAAACCCCTAATATTAAATTTTATAGTTTTTTAATTTACTTTTAAAAAACTATTTTGTATAATTATCGTGGTTAATAATAACATTAAAAATGTCTAAAAATATAGTGGTTGCAAAAATCTTAACATCACATGGAATTAAAGGCTTTGTTAAGTTAGAAAGCTATATGGAAAAGCCAAAGGATATTTTTAATTATTATGACAAACTGTTTGATATAAATGGCAAACAATTTAAAATAAAATTTATCGGAACAGTAAGAGATAATGTTTTTATTGTAAAAGTTGAAGGCATAGATAGTGTTGAATGTGCAAAAAGCTATAGAAACACTGAATTATATATGGATATAAATTTATTGCCAGAAACTAATGAAGATGAATTTTATTACAATGAATTAATTGGACTTAAAGCTAAAAGTCTTGATGGCAAATATGAAGGGACTATTGTTAGCGTTGATGATTATGGTGCTGGAGTAGTTATTGAAATAAAATGGAATAATGAAAAAATGGAGGAAATACTTCCATTTACCTATGATTACTTTAAAGAAGTAAACCTGAATGATGGTATTATAATTGTAGATAGGCCAAATTATATATAAGAGGTAGAAAATGTACGACAGCGAAAATAGCAACTATGGTATAACCAAAAGTTTAGTTGAGAGAATTAAAAATGCTCTCGACATGAATTTAAAAACACAGGTTAAAAAAATATTTTCAAGTTTGCATCCTGCAGATCAAGCAGAACTAATATATAATCTAGACAAGGATGAAAGAAAAAAATTAATAGAGACTCTTAAAGACAATGTAGATCCTGAGTTATTAGTTAAACTTGAAGGTGATATAAGGCATGAAATCATAAATTATTTGAGTAAAGACGTTCTCGCAACATTACTCAGCAAGCTTGATACAGATGATGCTGTTGGTATTTTGGAAAACTTTGAGGATGACTTAACTCGTGATACTATTGATTCAATTAAGTCAAATGAAAAAAGAGAAGATATTGAAGAAGCTTTGTCATATCCTGAGGATAGTGTTGGAAGAATTATGGATCAGGATAATTTTATTGCTATACCAAAGGATTGGGATGTTGGAGAACTTATGAAATATTTAAAGAAAAACAGAAACGTTCCATCAGAATTTTCCAATATAGTTGTTGTTGATGAATATTTCAGACCCGTATCAACCGCTTCAATTGGAAGTATACTTACTGCAGATACAAACACTAAAATATCGGAAATCATGAGAGATCCGGAAAGTTTAAAAATGGTTAATGCAGATGTAGACCAACAGGAAGCAGCGAATTTATTTATAAAATATAATTTAAAATTTATGCCGGTAATTAACTACAATGGCGTTTTAATAGGCATTGTTAATTCAAGTGATATTATACATGTCATAAATGAAGAAACAAAAGAAGATATGATGTTATTGGCTCAAACTAATGCTGACGATACAATACACACTAGTATTTTTGATTCTGTTAAAAAAAGATTGCCATGGTTATTTGGTTCAATATTTACAGCAAGCTTTAGCACATTAGTTATTAACCATTTTTCTTCAACTATTCAAAAAATGGTTATACTGTCAGCAATAATGCCTTTAGTCGCAAACCTATCAGGTGTTTCTGGAAATCAAACATTAGCCATTTTAATAGGAAATTTAAGCAAGAATGAGAAATTGGGTGCTGGCTTTAAAATAATTCTTAGAGAATCTTTAGTCGGATTCTTTGATGGAATAATATTATCAACTGTTGCTGCTACGGTCTTATATTTTTGGAAAGGAGATTTTAATCTTTCTATAATTTTTGGTTTGACAATTATAATTTCGCAAATCCTTTCATGTTTTATAGGAAGTTTTGTTCCTTTAGTAATTAAAAAGTTAAAATTAGACCCGGCAGTTGGTTCAAGTGCATTTATTTCAGCATCACTTGATACATTAGCTTCCCTACTATTATTAGGTATGGCAACAGCTTTTTTAATTGCTGCTTAACTATAAATATAATAAAAAAATTATTTAAAATAATTCTTGATAATTATATCATATTTTTTATATTTTTTATAGCTATATCATAAAAAAATAGGTATATAATCATGAAAAAAATAATTATATTATCAATACTATTGCTAATAATATTCATAGTAGTAGGTGGTTTTTATGCTTTACATAACAATTTAGAGGATGAAAATATGTCAGTAGAAAATAAGCCAAAAGTATATTTTACAAAAAATATTACTCCTGAAAATATGGTAAAATTGTATAAATTAGTTAATCAAGACATTACTGGTAAGGTTGGAGTAAAAGTTCACGGCGGTGAACCTAATGGACCTTATATATTATCAAGAGATTTAGTTAAAGCAGTTATTGATGAAATACCTAACGGCGCAAATATTGTAGAAACAAATGTATTCTACACAAGTCCTAGAGAAACTACAGAAGGCAGTTTAAAAACAATGATTGATAACGGATGGACTTTTGCCCCAATAGATATACTTGATTCTGAGGGTTTTTCATGATGCCGGTTCCCGGTGGAAAATGGTTTAAAGAAATTGCAATGGGTAAACATATAAAAAATTATGATTCTTTAGTTGTATTAACTCATTTTAAAGGTCATACTATGGGTGGATTTGGCGGTTCATTAAAAAATATCGCAATTGGTCTAGCAAGTGGAAAAGAAGGCAAAAAACAATTGCATGAAATAGATGGCAATCAATGGGGGGTTACAAAAGAAAGATTTATGGAACACATGGCAGAAAGCGGAAAAGCTACGCAAGCATTCTTTGGCAAACACATAACCTATATGAATGTTATGAACAACATGTCAGTAGATTGTGATTGCACAGGCGTTGCAGCTGAAAAGCCAACTGTTCCTGATATTGGCATATTGGCATCTAAAGATTTATTGGCGTTGGATCAAGCTTCTATTGATATGCTATATAATCTCCCTGAAGATGTCAGCAAACATTTAAGAGAAAGAATTGAATCACGTAAGGGATTGCATCAACTTGATGCTATGGAAGAATTGAATATGGGTTCAAGAGAATATGAATTAGTAGTTATAGAATAGCAAATAATTCTATTGAATGATGAAGGATATAAAAGATATTGGATTTGCAAAACTTGATATAAATAGGCAAAAAAGAACGGGTATGCCTGAGACAATATATTGTCCTGGAAAAACAAAAGAACAATTGGTTAAAATTTTAGAGGCCTTTAAGGCCGAAGGCATTTCCGTTCTTGGCACTAGATGTTCAAAAGAACAATTTGAATATGTTGAAAAATCTGGATTAAATACTGTATATGATGATATTTCAAAAACCATAGTTTTAAAACTAAAAAATACTGAAATATTGCCCGGCAAACTGGCCGTGTGCACAGGCGGAACCGCAGATATGCCAATAGCTGAAGAATCGGCAAAAGTTGCAGAATTTTTTGGTGCAACTGTTGAAAGATATTATGACGTTGGAGTCGCCGGCATTCATCGCCTTTTAAACAAAATTGATGATATACGCAAGGCTGATGTTGTTATTGCTGTTGCTGGCATGGAAGGTGCTTTGGCTGGAGTAATTGCGGGATTGGTTGACAGCCCTGTAATTGCAGTTCCAACATCTGTTGGCTATGGGGCATCATTTGGCGGACTATCTGCTCTATTGACAATGCTAAATTCATGTGCAGAGGGTATATCAGTTGTAAATATAGACAATGGATTTGGGGCTGGAGTTTTGGCTTGCAGAATATTAAGAAAATTGGAGAAAAAATAATGGGAAAAACTTTATATATAGATGGCAGTTTTGGAATAAGCGGAGATATGACAGTTGCCGCTTTAATTGATTTAGGTGCTAGTCAAGAAAAGCTGGAAAAAGTATTAAAAAGTTTAAAAGTTGACGGCTATGACTACAAAATTTCAAGGAAAAATTCTTACAGTATAGCCGGATGTGATTTTGATGTTCATTTGCATGAAGAGGAGCACTGTCATGAAGAGCATTATCATAACCATGAAGAACACGAGCATCATCATGAACACAATGATATGCATACTCATGAACATACCCATGAGCATACCCATGAACACGTGCATGAACATGAACATTCCCACGACCATTCTCATGAACACCATCACATACACAGACATTTAAAAGATGTATATGAAATAATTGACAGTGGTGATATGACCAATAACGCTAGAGACCTAGCTAAAAAAATATTTTTAATTGTTGCAGAAGCTGAGGCAAAAGCACATGGATGTTCTGTTGATGAAGTGCATTTTCATGAGGTTGGTGCTGTTGATTCTATAATTGATATTGTATCAGTTGCAGTATTGCTTGATGATTTGCAAGTAGAAAATTGCATAGTTAAAAATCTAGCAGACGGCCACGGATTCGTTAATTGTCAACACGGAAAGTTGCCAGTTCCCGTTCCAGCAGTATTAAATATTGCAGAAAAGCATGGCATTATTCTTCACACATCAGACACAGAAGGAGAAATGATAACGCCAACAGGATTAGCAATAGTTGCCGCAATAAAAACAGGCGATTCATTACCTACAAGCTATAGAATTTTAAAATCTGGAATAGGATTGGGCAAAAGAGACTTTGGCAGAGCTAATTTTTTAAGAATTATGCTTATTGAACCAACGGTTGATGACAAACAGGTTTACGTTCTTGATACCAATATTGATGATTCAACTGGCGAAGAGATGGGGCTTATCATGGAAAAACTTCTAAAAGCTGGTGCAAAAGATGTATGTTTTGTTCCATGTTTTATGAAAAAAAATAGACCATCCTATATTTTAAAAGTATTGGCAACAGCAGATCTAATTTCAGAAATTGAGGATATAATATTTTTCAACACATCAACAATAGGCATTCGCAAATATCCCGTAGACAGATCCTGCATGGATAGAAACAACATAAGCGTTGATACGGAATATGGAAAAATTGATGTAAAAAAATGTTCTTGGAAAAATATTACAAAATACTATCCAGAATACGAAAGTGTTAAATCTATTGCAGAAAATGCCAACAAGTCTTTTAGGGATATTTATAATTTAGCAAAATCAAAAGCCGAAAGTAATGATAAATAAAATAAAAAATTATTTGTTAAAACTATCTGCGGACGGTATAGCATTAGCTTTTTCCGGTGGTGTAGATAGTTCATTACTTTTAGCCATTCTCAGCCAATTAAATAAAGAAAAGCCATTCAACTTAGCTGCACTTACAATGCATACAATATTGCAAAATGATGATGAGATACAGGAGGCAATAGAGTTTGCTAAAAAATATGGCGTAAAACAAGAAATTTTCACATTTAATCCTTTTTCTTTAGAAGAGGTAAAAAATAACCATATAGACAGATGCTATTGGTGCAAAAAAGCAATTTTTCAACATTTTGTTGATTATGCTAAACAAAATAACATAAAATATATAATAGACGGCACAAACTTTGACGATCTAAAAGAGTATCGCCCCGGCAGAAAAGCCCTAAAAGAACTTGGTATAATATCACCATTGGCAGAATTAAAAATAACAAAATCGCAAATAAGACAAATATCAGCAGAACTAGGTCTGTCAACAGCTTCCAAGCCGTCAGTTCCGTGCCTAGCAACGCGTTTTGAATACAATACTCTATTGGATGATAAGAAAATAAAAATGGTATATAATGGAGAAAAATTTATAAAGTCAATTTTTCCAGAAATTAAAAATTTAAGGTTAAGAGTTCACAACAATTTAGCCCGCATTGAAATTTCAAAGGAATTTATACCTGAATTTTCAAAAAAATATGACATAGTTTCAAACGAATTAAAGAAATTAGGTTTTGACTACATAACTCTTGATCTAGAGGGTTTTAGATCCGGCAGCCACGATATTCATGTAAAATAGTTTATAAAAATTGACTTATAAAAAAATAACAATTACAATTTAATTAGTCTAATTAATTTAAAAAATAATATGCCAAATAAATCATCAGAAAAATCAATTCAAAATTTTTTTAAACAATTAGCTATCAAAAATAAGTTTAAAAGCATCAATAAAACAAAAAATAACGTTAAACAATATAATACAATTATGGATTTATTATCAAAAGATTATATTGACTTT
>CALXSB010000027.1 GCA_944391005.1 uncultured Rickettsiales bacterium
ACCCTTTTAAGGGTAGCAAGTAAACCATTCGTACGGAACAGAACAACATGGGTCTTTAGACCATACTAGTAGAATAGCCTTATAGGCGTTTATGAAATACCACCAGCTTAGCTGGTGGATTTTTATTTTATTATTTTAGATAAACTATTATCAATAAATATAAATATTATTATGCACTTAAGATTATGGCTAATAGTTTTATAAATAAAAATTCCGATGATAAATCAGGTTTTTCTCTAATTGAATTATCTGTAGTATTAATTATAATAGGATTTCTTGTTGCTGGTATTGTTGGTGGATAGAGTCTCATAGAAAGTGCAAAGTTAAAAGCACTAATGGGTGAATTAGTAGTTGGAAACAATCTGTTTGGACATTTTATGCTAGAAGATATAGACTGCCAGGTGATATAGATAATAAAGGAACAATGGGCAGTAATTCCGGCTATACAAGTTCTAATTATTCGGTTGGAAAGTTTTCATCTCCATAAAATACTAAAGCACAATCACAATATAACGCACCATTTATAGAAATGTATTTAGATGGATTAATGAATTTAAGCCAACATCTGGAAATGGAACCTACAGCCTAACATCTGCTAAAAGTGGTTATATACCATTTACTAAGGTTTTAAAAAACAGTTATTATTATTTTTATAATTTTACAAATAGTTATTCTGGATCAAACTATATTAATTATAATTTATATAAGATAAAAACAAATACTCCATATTTACGTATATCTTTAGAAGGAGATGATGATAAACAACTTTTTGCTGTGAAAGCATTAAAACAAATAGATGAAAAATTTGATGATGGAAAATACAACGCTGGGGAAATTAGAACAAAATGCGTTGGTATAAATGATTCTGGCAATTCAATTAGCACTGGTTATGCTTCTTATGAACAATCAATAGATGCAATTAACAACGATAAAAATGGATATTGTAATATATTCTATTATTATTTAGGATTTTAATAAAAATTATATTAGAACATTGTCTTCAATAAACTCTGTTGTTTGAGTCCATTTTCCTTGAAAATTTTTCTTTAAAAATTTTGTTGTAAAATTCATATCTCTATATTTATTCCAACTATTTTTTGCTTCCATAAGAGAAGTCTTGCTAATTGGCGAGAATATATAAAATGTTTTTTCAAAACTATTTAAAAATTCCGCATCATCTAAAAAAGTGCTAATTAATATAAAGTTAGAATTATTTTTATTGGTTTTTGTATTTGATATTATTATAGGTGTTTTATCTGCTCCAGCCTCATTGTATAATAAATGCGGTAAAAAGCCAGTCTTTTTTATTGTCCATAAAGTTTCATCAAGCTTCGCCATCTTTTCAGGACTTTCAGAAAAAATCATCACTCTTTTATTTTGATTAACAATTTCTGATAAAAAATTGTATAAAAAAATATTTATGTCGTCCTCTATACAATAAAAGTTTATTTCTTTCATATTAATTTTTAAATGTCATTCAATATAAAACTATTTCAAAAAAATAAGTAATCAACAAAATTATTGATTTTTCATAATTTCATTTCTAGCCAGCCGATCAACTCTGTTATTAAATTCATTCTCCGCATGACCTTTTACCCAATTCCAATTTATATTGTGTTGATTGACAAGGTTATCCAATTCTACCCACAATTCTTTATTCTTTACATCATCTTTTTTTGATGTTCTCCAATTATTTTTTTTCCAATTGTCTATCCATTTTGTAATTCCATCTTTTACATATACACTGTCAGTATACAACTCTATATCGCATTTTCTTTTTAAAAGCTTTAATGCTTCAATTACGGCCTGAAGCTCCATCTTGTTGTTAGTGGTCAACTCTGAGTATCCACTGATTTCTTTTATATTATCTCCGTATTGCAGAATTGCTCCCCAACCACCTTTGCCTGGATTGCCGGAACATGCGCCATCTGTATAGATTATAACTTTTTTATCCATGGTCATTTAATAGTTTATAATTCCTAAAAGGGCTACAATTAAACAAACTATTGAAAAAGCCCAAAATACTAACACAACTTTTCTTTCTGACCAGCCAAGTTTTTCAAAATGATGATGTATTGGCGCCATCAAAAAAACTCTTTTTTTGAATATTTTATAAACTGATACTTGAATTATTACTGATAAAGCCTCAATAACAAATAGCAATCCGGCTATTCCATAAAATATTTCTTGTCTTAAAAGTATTGCCATTGTTCCTAAAAATGCACCATACATTAAGGAACCAACATCTCCCATAAATATTTTTGCCGGATGTCTGTTGAATATAAAAAATGCAATTCCACCACCAATAATTGAAGAACAAAGTATTGAAAGTTCTGAAAGATTATCACAATTCATCATAAAAATGGGACTGCTCATTGCGTCCACTGTAAATAAAGCAATTAAGCCAAATATGAAAGCGCATGCCATTATTGGCACAATAGCAAGTCCATCAAGTCCATCTGTTAAATTTACAGCATTAGTTGAACCAACCACTACTATTAATAAAAATGGTATAAATAATATTCCAATATACAGTGGAAAATAAAAATATGGAATTAATACTGTTTGTGTATTCATAATTGAAGATCCATTGTATATTAGCCACATAATAACAAATCCAACAATTGCTATTTGAAGTATTAATTTTATTGATCCCTTAAAACCATTTGTATTTCTTTTAAAGATTTTTATATAATCATCTATAAATCCAATTATTCCAAATGATATTGGTATTACTAATGCCGCAATAACATTTATATCTCTAATATTTGCGAATAATATACCTGATAATAATAGTGATATATTCATAATCAACCCACCCATTGTTGGAGTTCGCTGTTTTGTTATCAAATGTCCTTCCGGACCTTCTACTCTTATGGGTTGGAAAGCATTATGGCTTTTTAAATATGAAATCAAATATTTTAAGCCAAAAACTGTAAAAATAAAAGAAAAAATACAGGCCATTATAATTCTAATAATTAGAGAATCATAAAGAGAAATATTTGAGCCAGCACTAAAAAAACAATTTATATAATCGTAAAACATTTTAATTAAAAAATTATTAAATAAATATATCGGTCTGATATCCGGTTATTTCATCAAGAATTTTCCAAGTTTTAATACTCTTTGATCCTTTTATAAACAATAGGTCATTATTTTGCAAGAGATTTTTTAATAGCGGAACAACTTCTGAGCTCTCCTTAAAATATTTGACATCTATATCATCTTTTAAAGATTCGCAAAGAACTTTTATTTTATCGCCTATGCCTATTAAAATATCAACCTTGTGATCAAGAATTGGTCGTTTTAAAGACAACAAAAATTCTTCTGTTTTTTCTCCAGCTTCTTTAATATCGCCAAAAAACGCAATCTTTCTATTAACTGATTTTTTCTTTGCTATCTTGTCCATTAATTCCAAACCCCTAACAAATACTAAAGGATTAACAGCATTATAGGTTCCATTTATAATGGTTATATTTTTGCCATCATAAATTGCTTCCTCCACATTATTTCTTCCACGTGGTGTTCCGAAATTTTTTACACTATCCTTTATCGTTTCAAAATTCAATTTTAATTCGGTCATAACACCCAACAGACTCATTAAATTTATAGCAACATTATAATCACTGCTTGTAAACTCAAAATTTACTGTGCTGCCATTAATTTTATAATTCGCCCTATACAGGTCATTAGTCTCTTCATAGAAATATTCTTCAAGAACTACATTTGCATCAATATTTTTATCCTCTGAAAAATCTATAATCTTATTTATTTCATTATTTTTTGCCTCTTTTTGAATTATATCAAAATATTTATTTGCCCTATTAAGAACAGCAAAACCATTCTTTTTTTGATATTTAAAAATTTCAGATTTTGCATAAGCTATATCTTTTTCTTCCCTAAAAAAAGCAAGGTGTGCAGATGCAATATTCAATATTGTAGTTATATCAGGACGAACAATCTTGCTTAATTGCTCCATTTCGCCAGCAGCATTCATACCCATTTCTATGACTGCAAAATCAGTATCTATAGGAAGATTGCATAGCGTAGTTAAAACCCCAATATAGTTATTAAAACTCATTATATTGCAATGAACCTTTCCAAAATTTGAAAGACAAGAATAAAACAACTCCTTTGTAGTGGTTTTTCCAAGACTTCCAGTAATGCCAATAACTATGCCTTTTACTTCATCTCTTGTATATTTTGCCATTTTTTCCATAGCAGCAACGGTATCTTTAACTAGAATAATTCTTGAATTATTTTTAAAATCTTCACTATAACCATAGTTTGCCAATACAACAACATTTTTATTACTATTCAATGTTGCCTCAATAAACTCATGTCCATCATTTTTTTCACCCTTTTTTGCTACAAAAAGCGAATATTCACTGACCTTTCTATTATCAAAAACTACGCTGTCAATTTTATAATCATAATTTTCATCTATATAAACTAAATCATTTCCAATGGCTTTTTTAAGCCTTTCTCTATTCCACAATATACCGCTATTCATTTTAGAATTTAAAGAAATTCATTCTTCCATTAATATATTAGGTGGTATTATAAAATGCAATAAAATATTTCAATTAAAACAAACAAAAAATATCAACAACATTAAATAAATCTTGATTTTAATTTAATACAATGTAATTATAGAATATAATTTATTTTATTTAAAGCGCTATTTTGGGAGAAAATGAGGGATTACTATTTATCTGTATTAAAGTTTGGCGGAACTTCCATGGGCACCGCAGAAACAATATTAAGTTGTGTTGACGTCATTAAAGAAAGAATAAATGAACGCAAAAAAAGTTTTATGGTTGTATCAGCCATATCAAAAATGACCGACACTTTATTAAAATTATTAGATTTAGCAAAATCAAAAAAAGCACAGGAATTCCACACCACCCTACAATCCATAATAAACAGACACTTTGACATATTAAAAAGCATCACACAAGATCCAGACCTAATAGACAAATATACATACATTTTAAATGACAAATTTTTATCACTATCAAGCATATTTGACGGCATATTTTTAACCGGCGACTACAGTGAAAAAATGCAAGCCAACATATTATCCTACGGCGAAGATTTATCAAGCGAATTAATGGAATTAGCCCTAATAGAAAACGGCATAAAAGGCAAAAAAATAAATTCAAAATATTTAGTCAAAACAACCGGCGATTATTTATCAGCAAATGTTGACTTTGACAAAACTAAAAAATGCTTTCAAAAGCTAAAAGAAGATATAGACAACGACACAGTTTTCATAATGACAGGCTTCTTTGGCGGCAGCGATAATGAAGAAATAATGCTGCTAGGTAGAGGCGGCAGCGATTACAGCGGCTCAATAGCCGGTATTTCACTAGATGCAGACATTGTAGAGATATGGACCGATGCAGACGGTGTAATGTCGGCCGATCCACGCCTAATTTCTTCAGCAAAATCTTGGAAAAAAATGAATAAAGACATCGCCTCAGAAATGGCAAGAGCCGGTGCAAAAGTCCTACACCCAAAAACAATTTTAGCCTCCTACTATAACATAGATATAATAATCAAAAACCTTTTCAACAAAAAATTCAACGGAACCCTCGTAAATTCAGATATTTGCGGAGATGGCGTAATGGGTATAGTTTCCGACGATGACTATTCAATATTACACCTAGACAATCAAGAAATGTTCAACAACACAGGTTTTGTTGGCGAAATTGGAATTATTGCCAGCGAAAATCAAATACCATTAGACATGATCACAACATCAGAAACAACCATAAGTATCACAGTAAAAACAAAATTTTTAACAAATGAAGCCATAAAATTATTCAAATCAATAGCAAACTTCAGTATTATTGACAACATCACAAAAATATCAATAATCGGCGAAAATATAGCCTCAAGCAACACTTTAGAAAACGCATTTTCAGTCTTTAACAGAATTAAAGTTAATCCTCTAATGGTTTCCATGGGATACTCAAAAAATAATATAGGCATAGCAATCCACAAAAAAGACAGAGATATATTATTATCAGAATTACATTTAGCCTTTATAAAATAATATAAAATCTCAAAGTTTTTTTCATTTATATATAAATATTACAAACTATTAATTATAATCAAACTAAAATAACACAAAAAAAATGTTGACTAATTATCAAAATTATATTATAATAATAAAATAGATATTTTATTTTATATTTTCATGGCATATGACTATATAAAATTTATTTTATTAATAAACTAGGTAAAAAAATGACAGATATTAAAGAATACAAAGTTGAAGGCTATAACGAAAACGGTCTTACCGATTTAAATTCAAATTGTCCATATGGCAATAATTTATCTTTAAAAGAAGAATATGCTATATGCTCAAATGAAAATTTTGCAGCAGCAAATGAGAATTTTGACGCTATTGAAACTAACACACAGGCTTTAAAGACTGGTTTAGAATATTGGGCCAATAATGTTACAGAGGAATTTAATAAAACAAATCAACAAATTTCCAACGTAAGCAGTGATTTTAACACTTTTAAAAATAATACAAAAGGAAAAATTAACGAATTCGACGTTTTAATTAACGGTAATGGAGAAACGGACGGTCTTATCAAAAAAACTTCTGCACTAGAAACTAATCTTTCAATATTAAATAATACTATTATAAGTGTAAACGCCACTCTGCAAGAAAAGATGGATGATTTAGATTTTATAATTAATGGCAATGCAAAAACAGATGGTTTAGTCAACAGAACTTCTGACTTAGAAACCGGACTAACAAATTTAACTAATTTTACAGAAAACCTATATAATGAAACAACTAACAATATTACATTATTAAATAAAAAATTTGATGATTTAAATAATGTAACTTCTCAGTTAAATAATATAATTAATAACAGCACAATTGGGATTATTCATAATATAAGTTTATTAAGAAATGAAACAGAAGGAAATTTCTCAACAATAAATACCAATATTAACAATGTAAATAAAACATTAACTGCAAATATAACAGATTTATATAATGAAATTAATGATGAGGAGAATGGTATTAAAACTAAAATTGACAATATAAATAAAGAAATTGTTAAAATAAATGAAACAATTTACAATGAAACCAATGGAATTATAAAAAATATTACTTTATTAAGAAATGAAACAGAAGGAAATTTCTCAACATTATTTGGTAATTTCTCAACAATAAATACCAATATTAACAATGTAAATAAAACATTAACTGCAAATATAACAGATTTATATAATGAAATTAATGATGAGAATAATGGCATTAAAGCTAGACTTACAAAAATAGAAAAAAAATTAAAAGATCCCAATAATATTTCAAACGAGCAATTAGAACAGATTACACAAAATATAATAAACAGCGAAAGCTTCCAAAATACTATAAATAATATGTTTAATAGAAACATTGTTGAAGCTATGAATACAGCATGTTCAAAAGCTGTTCAAGATATTACTGGACAATCAACAGAAACATGTAATATAACACAAGAAACTTTCCAACAAAACTTGCAAAAATATAATAACAACAAAGCTAAAGCCGTAGCAAAAACTATGCAAGATACTATTAATAAAACTAATGGAATTAACAACCTTGCTGAATATGCGGATTTTAACTACACAACAACATTAAAAACTTCAGAAGAATCAGGAAAACAATTCAGAACTACTAATATAGCCCTAATAGCAGCTCTTTCTGTTCTTGCCTGTGGCACAGCTGCATATATTGGCGGTCGCGGATGGCGTTTATTTAAAAAAGGAAGAAAACTACTAGAAAACAGGGATTCTAGCGAAGAAGCAAAAAAAATAATGGAAAAATCTGGAATAGGAAATCTTATTGAATTTAAAAATCCTGGAAAGGATAAAAATTCTTTAAAACCACTCTTTGACATATATTCTTCTAATACGAATGAAATAATAAAAGAAATAAATAATACCGAAGAGTATAAAAACTTAAATAAGTCTTATGAAGACAATAAAAAACAAAAAGATGAAGAATTAGAAGAATATAAAAAACAGTTAAAACAATTTAATATATTTTCTAGAAAGTTTTCAAAAAAAGCAAAAAATATAAAAAATAAAATAGAAGATTGCGAAAAAATAATTAAAGAACTTGAAGATCTTAAAACTAGAGTTGATACTTGTATTGAAAAGCACGCATATTCACATTTTAAGCAAATAATGAGAATAGCCCTATCAAAGCTCTTTGCTACACAAGCTGAACAGATGAGATTAGAAGAACATAGAAAACAGGAAGAGGAACGCATGTTTAAAGAAATACGCGAAAAATTAAAAACATTTACTATTCCCAATAAAATTGAAATTCAACAACCAAAAAATATGAGTGATACTTTAGAACAACTAGATGAAACTTTTGATAATGCAAGATTAAAAGTTGCAGATCAAAATTTTAGTAAAGACTGTGAAGATATTCAAGAAGATTCTAAGCAAAATTACGAAGCCATGACTAAAAAACAGCAGAAAAAGTTCGAAACTAGGGGTGCTAAAGAAGAGGAACATGGAAAATCTACACCAAAATCAAAAGTATTAATTGCTAATAGAAACGAGGCCGAACAAGCTGAACAAAAAAAGCAAACTAAACAAACAAAACAAATTCAAAATGTCAAACAAAACAATAGTCCTAGTTGGGCTGACAAATTTAAAGGAAATAATGGCCAACAAAATGACAAAGAGAATGTAAGAGAATAATAATTCTAAAAAAATATTTAACTAATTCATTGCAAATAAAAAACATATGTCTATTATTTGCAATGAATACTTTTTATTAAATAATATTTTATACTATGAATAAAGTTATAAATTATATCACAATTTTTTATGCGGCATTATGTTATAATTTTGCATTTGCTGCCTACAGCAATAATACAATTAATGAATCAACGCAAATTAATGGGGGCTTGATTAAAACATCGCAAGATTCTACAATATCTGATTACTTTAATAACAATTCAATAACTTCAACCGGAACTAGCAGTGATGGAAATATTGATGGTGGTATTATTTATAATGATAATTATAATATAGATATTAATAATTCCACTTTTAATACAAACATAATAAATTCAAATAATCAGACAAGGGGTGGTATTATTTATAACAATGAATCATCTCAACCAACACAAGTAATAATTTCTAACACTAATTTCCTGAATAATAATATAACCAGTGCTCAGCAAACTTCAGGTGGTATTTATGGCGGTATTATCTATAATAATGGCAATAATTACAGAAATAAATTTGTTCTTTCAAATACTAATTTTTTAAATAATAATATAAATTCAGATTCAAATATAGGCGGAGGTATAATTTATAATGCAACTTCTGAAATGAATATATTAAATTCAACATTTTCAAATAACACAATACAAGCAAATGGAGCTGTTAACGGTGGTGTCTTAACTATATTTAATGCTTCAAGAGCAACAATTATAGATTCATCATTTATAAATAATACATCAACATCAATTAATGGAGATGTTTTTAGTGGCGCATTGTTTAATACCGACCTATCAACTGCAACAATAATCTCACAAAATAAGGATATAGTTTTCTCTGGAAATAATATAAATGGAAATAATACAAATAATCAAATAATATCAAACGCGATTTATAATAATGATTCTTCTACTGTCAACCTTAATTCCAACTCAGGTAGATCCATTATTTTTAATGATGGTATAGATGGAGATAGTTCTCTTACAAGCAATATTAATATCAACAATTCATCCGCTCTTCCATCAGAATATTCTTCGGCTGTAGACAGCAAAGGAACTGTAGTATTTAATAATACCGTTCAGAACAATAATATTAATTTATATGGCGGAACAGTGCAATTAGGGATTGCGGGCACAGATTCTTCAAATTTTGTTATACCTAATACCTATTTTAGCAATTCTCCTATTACTGTATATGGCACTACGGCTATATCATCTCAAAATGGTAGAATAGATAACGAAATAAATTTAAGCACTTTATCCTTTGATACAAACTATTCAGGTTCAGATCCATTGCAATTGCTTTTAGCTGTTGATGTAGATCTAAACGCACAAACTTCAGATAAATTTAGTGCAAGTTTCGGACAAAATACTAATACGCCATCAGTGTTAGTAAACAGTATTAACATATTAGAATATGGCGATACGGATGTTTCTGTTGTTAATATGGCTATGGGTGGAGATTTGGCTGACGTTGTAGAATATAATTTACCGTCTAATATATATACTCCTATATATACTTATGACGTTAGTTTCAATGATTCCACTAAAGATGCAATATTCAGCAGACAAGTTAATAAATCATTATTAAATCAAAGCGTATCAATAAGGGCTTTATCTAATATACAACATGATATTACCAGAAGAATGTTGTCTACTGATGTTAATTTTAAGTTTGATGTTTCTACTGAAAGACTTGTATTATCTGATAGAATTAAATACAGAAGTGATATAATAAAAAACCCTAATGACAGCAAAGCAATTAGAGGCAGAATCTATAATTTAGTTAGAGTAGATAACGAAAGTGATGCAATGAGGCTGTTAAGTGGCGAGAACGTATATGGACTTTTAGCCTATATGGTTGTAGACAATGGCAACAGCGGCGGCAATGGTCTGGCCTTAAATAAATCAGGTGTATGGTTTGATATTATTGGAAATACACAACATAAAAAATATGACCACAATTTCCCAACTGTTGATGATGAATATTTCTCTGTATTATTAGGTCTAAATACTAAAACTAAAAAATTTAGCAATGGTGTAAGGGCTTATGGCAATATTTACTTGGGATATTTAAGAGGAGAACAAAAATATACAGGCAGCAAAATTCAGAATGACGGTGGTTATGTAGGTGCTAGTGCTATAGCTGAATATAAAAATTTTATATTTGGTTTAACTGCCAATATTGGATTAGCTGACAATGACGCATCCAATACATATGGTAAAGACAATTATGATAACTATTGGTTAACTTTGGGTGCTAAATTCGGTTATAACTGGAATATTGGAAAAGGATATTTCTTAGAGCCTTCTATATATCTATCCTATGTTCTTATGAATGCAGATGGCTATCACACAAAGAGTGGTGTTAAAATTAGAGAAGATAATTTAAATTCTTTTCAAATATCACCTACATTAAAATTTAGCAAAATATTTAGAGACAGCTCAGCCTTATCGCTTAAAGTAAGATATGTTGCAGAACTTGCAAATGATCTAAATCTTAGAGCTGATAATGTTAGAATTTATGAATTGGGCAATGGAAACTTTGTTGAATATGGTATATCTTATGATAAAATATTCACAAAATCATTCTCAGTAAATCTTGAACTCAATAGAAGAGATGGAGATACACAAGGTTGGAACGGAGGAGTGAGTGCAAGATTTTTATTTTAACTAATATTTATTTTTGTTTACCTAGTTAAAGAGGAATTAATTTTCCTCTTTTTTATTATTATACTTCTCAGATTAAATATAATAATCTTTTGCATTTAAAATTGATATATTAAATAAACTATTCAGATTTTATAATAATAAGTTTTAGCATTAATAAGCAATAATCTAGAAAATAAAAAACAAATATATTTGCAGCAGAAAATCTACATTTTGAATTATTTATAAAAAATAACAAATCTATAATAAAGTTTTTAAAAATCTTATATAATCCTCCAATTTTTTTATATTGTCTTCTATTATTTTTTTATCTAAATTTGGAATACTATTTTCTTCAAATATATTTACCCCTAAAGTCAACAAAATTTTATATAACGTATAGGCACTACAGCCAGTTTTATTGTTTTGCAACAATGATACTTTAGAAACATCAGTTTTACTAGAATATCCCAATTCTTCGTTTGTATATTTTAACTCTTTTCTTTTTGTTTTAATAAATACAGCTAAATATTGATAAAATTCATTTTCATTCATCATATATAAAAAATTTATTAAAATGATAAAATATCATCATTTTTTTCTTGACAATTAACAATTGTTGTTTATAAATAATTGTAGTTTAACAATTATTTTAACTTTAAATGAAAGCAAGAAAGATATTTTTATTCCTATTTATATTATTTGCATCGCTCAGTTTGTTCTCTGGAAATACATATGCCGCCAACCCTACTGGTACGAGTAATGTTGGTAAATATACTTCTACTTATGGTGGCACCATGCAACAAGTATTATGCAACGTTTTAGCATTTGTTACAGGAACTATTGGTAAAACAATTGCATCATTTATTATAATTGGTGTTGGTGTTGGTTTCTTCACTGGTAAAGTTTCTTGGGGACTTTTAATTGGTGTTACACTTGGTATTTCGGCCATGTTCGGTGCACCTGCGATTGTAGCAGCTATTACTGGTGGAAGCAGTTCTACTTGGTGTGAAGGTAAAATAGGATAATCCAAACAAGGAGCAATATAAATAATTATACCAATACATTCTTTATATTACTTGTTTAGGATTTAGGTAGCAGATTTGAGGTCTGCTACTTTTTTTGTATTCCTAAAAACCCACATTTAGACTGAAAATTAGAGATATAAAAGTTTCTATTATCTAATGCAGCTGCAGGTCTTACGCCCTACTCACATGTAAAGAATCAATGCTTTTCCATATACACTATGAATAGCTTAAACTTATCAGCACCTAATAAAGGCACTGCCAACTTCAGCCCCTGTGAAGACGGCCTCTCAGACTCCATCTGTGAAGACAACCTCTCAGACCCCCCATCAATGGGCCCACGTATCTTCACCCTCCTCCGTCAAGGGGCCCGCACACTTTACCCCCCTGTCAAGGGGGGTAAGGGGGGTTCAAGCCTCCCTTCGTAAGGGAGGTGTCCCGAAGGGACGGTGGGTTGACAAAGAAATTAAAAAACCAACCGAGTGAAATAAAGGTAAAACTTAAAAATTACCCCTCAGTAGAAAATTAAAAATAAATTAAAAAATTAAAAAATTAAAAATATAAAATTAAGAATAAATTAAAAAATTAAAAGTAA
>CALXSB010000028.1 GCA_944391005.1 uncultured Rickettsiales bacterium
CTACTATGAATATATCACAAGTTTTAATCTTTTTCAACTAACTTGGAGAAGAACCACTTTATTTTACACTCTCTTCAAAGATGACCTAGTCCCTTAACGGGACTAGGTCTCTTTTTTTATTCATTAATCTATTAAATTTACTAAAAATCTATCTTTATTAACAACTATATTATTTTTTACTATATAACATTCAACATAATGATGTCCAACAAATGAAATTCTTTCATATCTTTTATTTCCATTATAATCAATATAATTAAAATCATCACTATTGTTAGAAAATAATATCTCTCCTCTGATTGAATTATTTTTAACTGCTAAAGCTCCATTATTTTTTATTTTCCATAGTACTATATAATCTTGATTGCAATTAATATTTGCAGTAAATATTAATTGTTGATCTTTAAATCTTGTTACACTTAAAGGTTGATTTGATTCATAGTTTCTTAGAGTACGTCCAGTAGTATTCCCTTCTATAGAAGATAACTGACAAGTAATTAATTGTTCTTCATTTTTATTTAACTCTACATCATATAAATTTTCTATTTGCTCCTCAGTATCTTCGCATTCTTCCTTTTTCAATTCAAAAGTTTCATTAAAATAGTCATCTCCAAAAAAGTAATTCCAAGCATCACATATTTCTTTTATATTACTATCTTCTGTTAATTCATTAATTTTACTTATCCTACTTTTTAGACGATTATAAAGGTTATCCATTTTTTTTACATCTTTGTCTTTTTTTATAATACTTTTACTAGAATCAGTTGGATTTAAAACATCCTTGTTATATTCAAGTCTCCCTATTATATTATTTATTACATTTTTTAATATATTATCCATTGTCATATTTAAATAATCTTTCTTTAAAGATTCTTCAACCAATACACTAATTATTAATCCTCCAGGCATCAGCCATTCAGTATTTTGTTTACAAAAAAATTTAATAAATTTTACGGTTTCTTTTAAAATTCCATTATTTTCTTGATTTTTATTGTTAAACCATCTAGAAATTGCTTTTGGATTGCGTTCCTCCCATTCATTAGCACCACAATGATAATATATGTCATCTTTTTTTCCATACAATGCAAAGTCTAAATGATATCCTTCTTCATATTCTATTGTAATACTATTCCCTGTTGGATCTGGTTCATTCTTCATATTGTAACATTTCTTTTTTAATGATTCTGATATTATTCTTTTTGAAGCTAATGTTCCCTCCGGTAGTTTTTGTTTATCCATAACTATTGCTATATCAATATCATAATTTTTCTCATCCGCAGAAACAGAAGTTCCCATAGCTATGCTTCCTTGAACAATTATTTCTTGAATCTCGTAATCGGTATTGTTTTCATTATTATATTCTTTTAATCCAGCTTTTAATCTGTCTATGTTTAATTTCTTTTTCTCATATAACTGATTAATTTTATTGATAGGTAGTATTACATTATTTACATAAAAAACTTCGAACATTTCATTAATATCTTTTTTTGCCAAATCTTTTAAATACAAAGCCATATTATTCCCCTTTCATGTCAATATATTTTTCCTTGTTTTTACCATTTAACACAATTCCCCATTCATATGGTCTTAAAGAATCATTTTGATAATGACAAACAATCACTTCTTTAGCAATTCTTTCATTAATTTGTTTACCAACTTCAAAAGGTAATGGTGATTGGGTAGCAAAGATAATATATATTTTTTTAATTTTCTCATTAGAACTAATTTTATTTATTTGTTCTATTATTTTGTTACTATAATTAAATAGCTGCTTTTTAGAATAAATTGCATTTTGATGAGGTTTTAATATTCTATTTCTATAATGTAAACAGTCTCCAAATTGAGAATATTGATGTTCAACAATGTTTGCTGTTGTACCAACCGAAATCAACGCATAATTTTCATTTGAATTTTTATTTGTCACTTCTAGTCTTAATTTTGGAAAAATTAAATTATTATTTAGTTTTTTTACTTTTGAACTCTTATTTTCATATTCATAATATTCATTAATTTTGATCTTTGAAAAATGAGTTCCAAATAATGCAACAATTGGTATAGGTGCTATAGATGTATAAGATAAACCTGATGCAAGGTATTTATTAATGTACCCATCGATTTCTTTAATTTTTTTCTTTATAAAAGCATTTTTATCTTTTTTCTTATTCCAATCCCTTACATCTATTGTTTTTACATTTTTGTTATTTTTTTCCCAATATTCATTATTACCAAAACCCACTATGTTCATTATTCTTTCTTTATTATTATAATTGATATACGAAACCAAACAAATCATAAATAGTATTAAACCAAATATAAAACAATATATTGGTTGAACAGTAACATTATCAATATCAAATATTTTTTGCAAAATAGATATGACTGTATCTTTTATTCCAGGAACAGGAATTGTCATAATAGCAAGTCCAGTCATCATTCCCGATTTTAATATTTTTTTCATATTTCCACTTCCTTTCCTACTAAAAAGCACCAATACAACACTTGTTAATCAAGTTTGTACTGGTGCCTTATTTTTTCTTAACTTATTTAGAGAATTAACATTAATTATTTAGATTATTAAATTCATCGATTGCATCTAATATTTTATATATACTAGTATGTGGATTTGAACTTAATAAATCTTCTTTATTCCTAATAATTTGTTGTTCAAGAGATTGGGCAGTACTCCTTGCATTATCTGTTGAATCTTTAATTATTTTATACATATCCATACTTTCTGTATATGTACCATTTAAATTTTGTAATTCCCTTTTTACTTCTTTACTTGTTTGAAACTTTAATCTATTGTTTCGATAATGCATTACATACCATATTTCAAAAGTTGGAGCTGATGTAACTATCTCTATATTATTATCAATGCATTCTTGTTCTATTTCTTTTATTTCACTTATTCGTCTTTCATCTAAATCCGTATCTAGTACTAAGAAGACTCTACAATTATCTTCTGAAACTATATCTTCATTACGAATATATTTTAGTAAATCGTCTAACATACCTTTTGGGTCTGTACTATTACCTGTAGAAAATTGAATTCTTAAATCTCTATTAGCATGATTTCTAAAATAATAGTATTCTGAAGTTTTTTTGCCACCCTCTGAACAGATAACAATTAAAGGCTTTTTCTTACTTTGTCTTAATTGTCTTCTAGCCATAAATCAATATCTCTTATAAATGGAATTGCTCCGTATCTACCATTTATATAACCTTTTTGAATATTTTCATCTTTTCTAACTGAGAACGAATCAAGTGGATATAAATCTGAAACTCCATTGTCTGGATTTTTTTCTGTAAACCATATTTGGTCTCTTCTTAATAACTCTAAATTTAATAAGTTTGTAGCATGTGTTGTAAATATCAACTGACTATTAGCTTTATTTATTTCTTTATTATTAAATAATTTAACTATAAATTCTACTAAAGCAGGATGCATACTTCTTTCTAATTCATCAACTACTATAACTTTTGTTTTTTCAAACGCACTTTTTAAAAATGGAGCAAATGCAAATAACACTCTTGTTCCAGATGATTCTTCAGTGAAGTTTAATTTATAAGTATGTTTATTATTATTGTCATCTAATACTTCATGTTCAAGTTCAATATTCACATTTTTAACTTTAAATTTATCACCAGTTCTTGCAAGCGGTGGAACTAACATATCAACCATTGTACTATCCATTTCTTTTTCTTCATAATCAACAGTCATATCTTTAATAAGAATATCTGCTTCTTTTAATAGTTTTAACGCAAAATCTTTTAAATTTTCTTCTCCACTACTATATGCAATTAAATCTTTATCAGCAATATTTTCAAAAGAATCATAAGTATCTATTGCACTAGCAAACCATAAGTAAGCATCTTTAGTTTTATCATAATTCCATGTAGTTGCAGTTGATAAAAACAATTTGTTTTCTGTATTATTTGTAGCTAAAGATTCTAATTTGCTTTTATCATTGGTAAACTCATAATTATTTGTTTTAGTTCTTGTAAAAATATTAGTTGGCTTTTGTGAATAATAAGCATCTAATGCTTCATCATATATTTTATTAGCATCAGCACTAAAGAAATATCTATATTTAACATTATTTACCGTAAATATAAATTCAAATTCACTTGGTTTATTTTTACTTACCTCATCAAATAAGAATGGTTTTATAAAATTCCATTTTGCTCCTACTGGAATTAAACTAGAATTTCTTACCATTAATATAGCACAAGTGAAAGCTTTTAATATATTTGATTTACCTGATGCATTTGCTCCATATATAGCAGTAGTTTTAAGTAAATCTAAATTGTTAGTAGATATTATATTATCTAAATTTTCATCACCATTACCTTTTTCCATAGATAATGTTACTTTATTTTTAAAAGACAAAAAGTTCTTAACACTAAATTCTATAAGCATTTTTCTCTCCTCCTATAAATATTATATACTAAAAATATCAAAAAGTATACTTATTTTTGGTGTTTTTGTATATTTTTCACAAATATTTGAATAATATACCATTATTTTAACATTATATTTCTATTTGTCAACTTATTATCATTATTATTCTATATAAAAAAGTATTGAAAAAATTTTCCAATACTCAAAATTTATTTTTTTTAGTTCTTTTTTAAATTTGTGTACCTAAAAGTGTACCTAAAATTACTTAATAGGCTTCAAACCATTTAATATAAACAAAAATGGAGCCTTTCGGCTCCTTCAGGGGGTTTTGGTTGAATATACACTCACTAAATCCGTAAGTGTATGTATGGTTTAACCATACAAATAAATCTTATTATAAATTTAGAAATTAGTCAATATGA
>CALXSB010000029.1 GCA_944391005.1 uncultured Rickettsiales bacterium
TTTATTAATTGTTATTTTAATGGAATAAAATATGGCAAATAATACAGAAACAAGTCAAGTAAGACCGACCGAAGATGATTCAAAAGAATTAACAAAAGACGATGTTTTTATTTTTGAACATAACGAAAAATATAAAGAAAACAATATTGAGCTTACACATAAACATATTTTATTAATTGATAAAGAAAAATTTTATGAAAAGTGTGAAAAATATGCAAAAGAAAATCAAAATAAACTTAATGATGCTGAAAACTTATTAAATGATTATACAGCCTTAAGCAATATTTATTATAATCTTAGTAAAGAGGAAAAAGAAAAATTAGAAAAAGAAAAAATAATACCATCTATAGATAGAATATTAGAGTTGGCAAAAATAAATAAGCAAAATGGTAATTCATCTCAAAATAAGGAAGATAGAAAGCATATAATTTTAATTAAAAATAAATTATCCATTTATACAAATGTAGTTCGCAATAAATCGCCAAATCTTTTTACGATTATTGATAACCCATTAGAATATTTTAAAGATGCAATTATATTGCAGACAACAATAGATAATAACACATTTAAAACATATAAAATAGGTAATAAAGAATATCCGTATAATATAAGGGCCGATTATATTGAAAAAGAACAAAGCTTGCAAAAACTTATTGATAACTACATATCAATTACAAAAAGTAAAAATGAAAAACCAGATCCTGGCAGAATTTATAATCAAATTATATTAACACAAGCTCTTGAATTTAAAAATAATTCTAATGATAAAGTTTTATGCTTTGAAGAAAAGTATTTTATACCACTTAAAATAGAAATATCAGACGAAAACCTTGACAAATTAAAACAGCAGCAAAAAGAATTGCAAGAAAAATATAGAGAAATAAAAAATAATAAAAATATAAAAATAGACACAGAAAAATGCCTTAACGATTATCATAAAAAAGAAGAAGAAATAAAAAACACCACAGGTTTACAAGAATTTAATAAAATTATTAATTACTATGATCAAATAAGATACTCTTTAAAAGATGCAGAAACAGGAACAAAAAAATACATAATGGGTGGTTGTAAAGGCCACGCTTTTACAATAGAAGCTGAGGTAATTGAATATCTAAACGAGAATAAAATAATACAATTATGCATAATAGATCCAAGCGGTGCTTTTACCAATTATAGTTATGAAAACTTCTACGAAATATTTAATCCAATAATAAATATTAATCCAAAAAGTAAAACCAATAACGAACCTCCAATTGAATTTGTTTTACCTGTAATAATAAAAGGAATAGAAAAAACTCAAGGTTATGAAGGATTCTGTTCCTATAATATGAATGGAACAATAAAAACATTTATTGATAGAGATGAATATAATAAAGACCAACTAGACAAAATAAATTGCAAAATTTTTATTGAAGAGCATAAAAGAAAATTAGAAAAAGAATTAAAACATTATAATTATGATGATATTATTTACTTTATTAGATATAATAAAAAATTTTTAAATGGCGAAAAAATCTCCGATAAAATAGAAAGAAGATTGGGAAAAACATTATCTACAGACGAAAAAGACTTTATAGATGAGAATCGTTTTATAGACAAAATTTATGAATATATTAATGATAATCAATATATTAGTGAAGAAGATGAAAAATATAAAGATATTTTTGATGCTTTTATTGATATAGCTTCTGATTATTATAAAAAACAAATGAATAATAAAATAAAATATTTGGATGAACTAATAAAAAGTAATGATAAAGAATATGTTAAATCTTATATGATTGCTAATATGAATAACTATTTCATTGTTGATTCTAATATATATGGATATGAAAATAATATTGAAAAAATATTTAAAAGAAAGAAATTTATAATTAATAGAAATTTATGTGAAATAAAATCCAATAATAAAGGATATATTGATGAAAATTTATATATTACAAATAGTTTTAATAGTTTTTTATCAAAATATAAAATGAACAACAATTTAGGAAGAGATAAAATAGTTCAAAAAATTATAGATAATATAAATTTAGAACTTAATAGTTTAGATCTAAAGCAACTATCAGAGGAAGAAAAAGAAGATATTAGGATAGGGAGCCATAATTTTAGTTTTTTAATAAGCTCATATGCAGAAAAGTATAAAAATAGTAAAAAAAACGATGAGAGATATAAAAGTATTGCACTTGCACTAGTTAAGTCAATTGGTATGGTATATAAAAAATATAATGATGGCATTTTTTTATCAAACAAAGAACTAATATGCAACAGAGTCGTAAACATACTTCTACATTCATGCAGTATGCCAATGATTGACTATAATGATCAAAACGGTATATATAAAACCTATTATAATATAATCAACGATAATGGCAAAGAAGAACCATTTGAATTATCCTATAAGAATATAGGTCAAACTATTCTTAGGGCTTCACTTGGCTATAAAAAAGAATTACAAGTAATTAATTCTTTTCCAGAAGGCAATTTTAAAGATAATATAAAAACTATACAGAGCTATTTAAGAGAATTTGCTAAAGGTAATGATCCTGTTATCACAACAAGAGAATATATTGATACTACAGAAAATCCACCAAAACTAAAAACTGCAGAATTTCATATAAAAGGAACTTTAAATACAACAATTTTAGATATGGCTTTTAAAAATTCATTGTCTAGTGATGAAATTCTAGCAATACAAGAATACGAAAATATATTAAAAAACATAGAACAAGAAAATTATAAAAAGAATTTAATTACAGTAAATTTAGAAAATTCACAAAATAACAAAAATGACCAATTAAATTTAGCATTAAGTTTATTTAAAAAGGATATTTTACAAAAAATAAATATTAATGATTATATAGACAATAATTTATTAATAAATTACCTAAATAATGATTTAGAATTAAAAAAATTATATGATAATTTATCAAAAAATATTTTTTATTTAGAACAGTTAAAAAATGAACAGAATAATAATAAGGATAAAATAGTTGAAATAACAATAGATAACAAAACATATTCATCTATGCAAATAATGGATAATATTAGAATAAACAAAACAAAAATTACTGAAAGTATGGATAAAACGATATTAAATGTTATATCGGATAATTATGAAAAATTACCAAATAAAGATCAAATTATAGACTTCATAAATAAAAAAAATGAACAATCATCAACAATATTCTCTAAACTTTTAAAGGACAAAAAATTAAATGGCATTAATAATAAACAATTAGTTAACGACTATTTAGCAAATAATTATGATTCTATTTCAAATAAAGACGATATAGTGAGTTATATAAATGAAACTTATAAAAACACATTGTATATAAATGATTTAGAAGAAGAAAAAAAATTATTAGAAGTGTTTTTAAAATTATTAAAAGACGATAAATATATTGATATAAATTTATACAATAAAAACAGATTTTTTATTGAAGCGCTTTCAAACGAATACAATAAATCTCAAGACAAAGGAACAACTATAAAAAAATTAAATCTGTTTTTGAATAATGTAAAAATAAATTTATACTGTAATGATTATGCTTTATCAAAAGTTTTTTCAAATTTTTCTAAAGATGAATTTAATATGATTGATAATAAAAAAATCCTTATGGATTATTTTTTAAAAAGTGCATGCATTCAATATAATGATAATATTGTTGATTACATAGTTAATTTTTGCAATGATGATAGTAATAAAGAATTTATAAAAGAAAACATTAAAAGTTTTGAAGAAAAATTAGATTATATAGATAAAGAAGAGTATAAGGATAGAATATCCAATGCATTTAAAAACGCTGTTGCTAAAATTCAAAAAAGTAATGAAAGATATTTGTAATAATCATTAAATATAGTCTTAGTATTAAAAATTATATTTTATTATATGATTATTAAAACTCTTTTTTATTTTTAAAAGCTATATCCAATGTGCTTTCATCTAGGTAATTAAATTCACTGCCCAAAGGTATGCCATAGGCAGGCTTTGTGATTTTTATATTAAATTCTTTAAGAATGTCCGCAATATAAAAAGCAGTTGTCTGTCCTTCTATGGTTGGGTTTGTTGCTATTATTATTTCCTTAACATTTTTGTTGTTTTTTAATTTTTCAATAAGACTTTCTATATTTAAATCATTTGGCCCTCTGCCTTCGCTTGCAGAAAGGTTGCCCCCTAATATGTGATATTGGCCTTTGTATATCATGGTGCCTTCTATTGCCCATAAGTCAGCTACATTTTCAACAATACAAATAATTTCTTTATTTCTTGTCTCGTCTTTGCATATTTCGCAAATATCTTCAGTTGTTAAATTGCCGCATATAGGACATTTTTTTATCTTTTGATAGCCTTCTTCCATTGCGTTTAACAATGGAAACATTAGGTTCTCTTTATTATTCAATAGATGCAGCACAACTCTTTTTGCTGATCTTGGACCTAAAGAAGGTAGTTTAGAAAATATCTTTATTAAATCGTTCAATATTTTATTGTTCATCTTATTTAAAATTATTTTTGTTAATATGAATTAAAATGTCTTCTATAATGCTTAGCATTTCAAATTCGTTGCCATTATTTTGAAAATCTTTTATAAAGTCAACAAAATCATCTTCATATTTTAATTCATATTTTTCTAAAGTTATCATTTATCTATTGCCTAAAGTTTTTCTATTCGTCCCCAACATAAATTCCTAAGGCTTTAGCTGTTTTAACTAAATAATCATTTTTATTAACCGGTCTGTTTCCGATCTGCACTGCCTCAGTTAAATCTATATCTGTTATTTTTCCATCTTTTAGGACAATAATTCTTTTGTTCTTGCCTTTCAATAATACTTCAATAGCTTTTACAGCAAATTCTGCAGCTATAATTCTATCATAGGCTGTTGGAATACCACCTCTTTGAATATGGCCTAAAATTGCAGTTCTGTTTAGATATCCATTTTCTGACAATTTGCTTGATATATAGTTTGAAATACCCGTATAGCAGGCAACACCACATTTATCAACAGAAAAATTTTCACCATTTTCGTTTTTACAACCCTCTGCTACAACCATTAAAGCATAATCTAAACCGCTGTTTCTAACCTCCTCAAGTTTTTTAAATATATTTTTAAAACTATACTTAATTTCCGGAATTAAACAAATACACGCATCACCAGCTATAGCAGTATGTAAAGCCAAGTGTCCGGCATCTCTTCCCATTACTTCCAATATCATAATTCTGCTGTGGCTGTAGGCTGTAGTTTGTAATTTATCCATTGCGTCCATTGATACATTTCTAGCCGTATCAAACCCAACAGAATAATCTGTAACGGGCGTATCATTATCAATTGTTTTTGGTATACAAATGACATTTATATCTGTTCCTTCTATTAATTCGGAAACTATCATAGCACTTCCATCACCACCAACAACTATAAGAGAGTCTAAACCAAGTTCCTTTACCCCTCTTACAAAAGATTCTTTGTTTTTATCTGCTGTATTTGTAGATCCGCCATCTCTGTTTTTTCCTCTTAAAATCGTTCCACCAGTTCTCATTGCAGCAAAATTAATCTCTAAATCTTTTATTTCAAGCTTTTTGTAATTTAAGTTTGGATAAAATAATCCATCCGGTCCATCATATATTCCATAAACTTCTATATTTTTTTCGTGTGCGGCTTTAACTACAGAGCTTATAACAGCATTTAAGCCTGAACAATCACCGCCTGATGTAAAAATGCCAATTCTTTTAATTTTTTTCATACTCTTTTGCTATGTGATTCTTTAGATATTTAATAGTATTATATTTTTTCTGTAAAAAAGTCAATAAAAAATACTAATTATTTGTTATACAAATATTATTTTTTTCTTGAAAAGTAAATAGAACTATAATTTAATAAAAGTATATAAAAATAATTCAATAGGTTATGGAAACTATTCAAATAATACATAAAGGGAGAAGCATAAGAAAATTTAATGATTTGCCTATAACAGATGAGGAAATCCATACAATACTTTCTGCCGGCATGACAGCACCTAGTGCCATGAATAAACAGCCTTGGAGATTTATAGTAATTACTGACGATAATATAAAAAAAGAAGTTATAAAAATCTCTAAATATGCACAAATGGTCGTTCAATCACCATTTTCAGTATTGGTTTGCGGAGATGAAAGTGTATCCTTTGGCGATTATTGGAGAGTTGATTGTTCGGCCTGCATTCAAAACATGCTTTTGGCGTCATGCGCCTTAAATATTGGCAGTGTTTGGACAGGCATTGATGACAGCATGGCAAAAGAATATTCAAAATTATTTAACTTACCTGACAATGTAAAACCACATTCGCTTATAGTTTTTGGACATTCGGACTTGCCTTTTGAAGAAAGAGATTATTTTGATGAGAAAAAAGTTCACAATAATAAATGGTAATTTATGCACAGAGAGGCTTTAAAAAAAATAATTAATGAAACTCAAGAGATTATTTATAAAAAATTAAATGAATTAATACCGCAGGATAGTGAATCCCTTACTAAAGCTATAAGATATAGCCTATTATGCAAAGGAAAAAGACTAAGGCCGTTGCTGGTTATGGAAACGGCAAAAATTTTTGGCAATTATGCCAATATGAACGATGTAATAACTGTCGCTGCAGCTATAGAGATGATACACATATTTTCTTTAATACACGATGATTTGCCTGCAATGGATAATGACGATTATAGAAGAGGTGAATTGACGTGCCATAAAAAATTCACAGAATATGATGCAATACTGGCCGGTGATAGTTTAATTCCTCTGGCTTTTGAAACAATTTTAACTAAAACTAAAAGCTTAACGGATAACGAAAAATGTAAAATCGTTTTAGCAATTTCAAAAGCAATTGGCTATAAAGGCATGTGTTTGGGGCAATCTTTAGATATTGCATTTGAAAGGTCAAATAAAGCAAAAGCTTCATCAGAAGCTGAAGCTATAAATATCTATAAAACTGGATATTTATTTAAAGCATGTATTGAAATTGGCTGTATTTTGGGTAAGGCCAACATTGAGGATACAAATAGTCTTATAGAATATTCATTAAATTTTGGAAAAGCCTTTCAACTCATGGATGATTTAGAGGACGAAGAAATAAGGAAAGAAGATGTAGAAGAAGTTAAGAAAAAAATAATTGAATTAGTAGATAACTGCAATGAAATTCTTGACGGATTAAAGAATAAAAATGAAAGAAGCCTTAATGTTTTGCGACTTCTTTCCGATTTTTGTTTAAAAAATAATTAGCTTTTAATGTTGCAAATTATTATTATTTTGTAATCTGCAAACTATTGCTATTATTTTGTAATTGTTTATGTTTTTTATCTTCTTCCTGTTTAACAAAATTGCTATTTGTTGTGTATGAATGATTATAACTTTGTTTTGAATTAGATTTTTTAGAATTAAAATTTTGCAATTGATATTCCATAGCAGATATAATTTTATCTCTATAATCAACGCCATTAACTTTTAAAGTTTTAAGAGATTTCAAATCTTCAATTACTTTTGTGTAATTATTATACACTAAAGTATTGTCTGTATCTTTATTTGTAAATAATTTCGCCTGTTTAGATCCCTCTATTGTCAATGGTATTACAGAATTAGAAAATAACTCTGGACCTAATTCTTCTCCATTTTCTCCAAGAGTTTTAAGATTTCCATCTTTATCTAAATGCAATTCAAGATATTCTCCGCTTGCCATTCTTAATCTTATTGCATTTTTTTCATTTAAGCCCTGTGTAGTTATAGAGATATATTTTGCAGCATCACTTAAATTAGTATTTCTGCCAAGCCAATCTTTTCTTTGTATACAATAGCCGCTAAATGAAGAATTAAGTCCCCGAGTTTTATAAGCTTCTTTTATATCTTTATTATATTTTGATAGCTCTAAATCTAAATCCGCTATTCTTTTTGAATTAAATTCCATTATTACATATGCAGCAGCCTTTAAATTCTTTTTCGTATCTTTTTTAAATTCTTCATTGTTCATTTTTGTAGACAGTCTATTTTCATTATATGTGTTTAATTCATTATCAATTTTATCTATTTCTTCAATGATTTTATTTAATTCATTATCATTTTTATCGTTTGCATCATTGAGTATTTTTTTCATTTTATCAAATAATTTTTGCTGTTTTAGCATTTTAGAAAGAGAATTATTTAATTTACTGTAATATTCTGAAACAGCAGAATCTCTGAAACAATAAAAAACTCCATGATGAACCACATCACCAGTTCCAATTAAGCCAAACTTCTTCTTTCTACTCGTCATCTCAATAGATTCGGAAACAACAAACTCTCCCTCGCCATCGTTATTGTTTGAATTTAAACCGCCATTTTCAACAACTTTAGTGTCAACTAAAATAGCATCATTGTAAATATTATCATCATTTGTATTATCATTAGTCTCTAAACTATTGTTTATTTTTTGTAAATCAGTATTACTACTACCTTCGTTATAATTAGGATCTTTATTGAAAATTATATTATTAAGACCTTTCATAACAGAACTTTCATCATTATCATAAAATCTTTCATTAGAGCCAGAATAATCAGAATCCTCAGAATCTATTTTTTTTGCAGTGTCATGCAATTTTCTAGAATTTTCATTAAAAAGATTACTTTGCTTTTTTAGACTTCTGGCAATTTTACTATTAACTGCTACAACTCTAGTTTCTGAATCATTTTTTTCCTGAGACATATTAGATGAATATTTATTTACTACATATGATAAATTATAATTCATATTATAAAATAGTCAAGATTTTAATAACAGTTTAAAAAATTTAATGGACAATTTAAAATGAATTATTAAACTTGTAATTAGAGTTTTCTAAATGTTTTTTTATGAGCAAACTAATTTTAATTGACGGCTATAGTTTTTTATTTAGGGCATTCTTTGCTATTAGAAATTTAACAAGAAGTGATGGCACTCCTGTTGGTGCTTTGTATGGGTTTAGTAGGATGCTTATGAAAATTATTACGGAGATAGACTATACCCATATTGCAGTGGTATTTGATACGGGTGAAAAAACTTTTAGAAACAATATATACAGTGAATATAAGGCAAATAGACCGCCATGTCCGGAAGATTTAAAACCACAATTTCCATTGGTTAGAGAGCTGGTTAAGGTTCTAAATATAAAATCTTTGGAAAAAGTCGGCTATGAAGCGGATGATATAATCGCCACCTATTCAAAAAAAGCGGAAAAAGAAGGGCTTGATGTTATGATTGTATCATCAGACAAGGATTTGATGCAGTTGGTTGACGATAGAGTTCTTATGTATGACGGAATGAAGAACGAAATTATAGATTCTGAAAAAGTGAAGGAGAAGTGGGGTGTGAATCCAATTCACGTATTGGATGTATTAAGCCTTACAGGAGATGCATCCGACAACGTTCCAGGCGTTCCAGGCATCGGTCCAAAAACAGCCGCAGAATTAATTAACAAATATGGAGATCTAGACAATTTAATAGCGAATATCAAAGAAATAAAACAAGTAAAAAGAAGAGAAACTTTAGAAAATAATATTGAAAATATCAAACTGTCTAAAAAGCTGATCACGCTTGATGAAAATGTCCCTTTAAACGAAACTATTGACGACTTGGCTTTTAAACAATACGACTATAAAGAATTGCTAAACTTTTTAACAGAACAGGAATTTAACTCAATGGTAAGAGGTTTAAAGCAGGCTTTTCAAACTGTTGAGCCATCTCTATTGGATATTGCAGAACCTAAAGAAAACAAGTCAAAAGAAACAAATGAATTAGTTGAAAATTCTTATATAGAAATAAAAACAGTAAAAGAATTACAGGAGACTTTAAAAAAGTTTGAAGGAAAAAACAAATTTTATTTTAATATCTTTACAGAAAAACAGGATTATAGATCCAACATTATGTCTGTGACATTCTCTAATGAAGACAGGCCTATATATTTTTTAAAAATTTCAGATAAAGATATTGATTTATTCTCTTCAAACGGTGCTTCTCTAACCTTTAAAGAGGTGGTTGGATATTTTAAAAATATTTTTGAAAATGATTCAATTTTAAAGATAGGATATGACATAAAAAAACACATTAAAATTTTATATCCCTACAATATATCAATCAATAATTTTGAAGACATTGATGTTATAAACTATATTTTAAATGCCGGTTTGCATGACAGTCTTTTGTCAAGCATAATTGAACACAATTTAAAAAATGAAGAGACTCTTTTATCAAATAACGAGTATAAAAAACTATCAATTGAAGAAGAAATTGAGATCATAAGAAATATTGAAAAAGACAAAAAAGTAGACAACATAAAAAATATTTTATTTGAAGTTTCATGCTTTATAGTAGAGTCAATAAAACCTTTATATTTCAAGCTTAAAGAGGGACTTGTGAGACAAAATTTAGTGTCTGTCTATGAGACAATAGAAAAGCCAATGACAAAAATATTGGCAAGCATGGAGATTGAAGGCATAAAAATTGACGTAAAAAGATTGAGAGATTTGTCAAACGAATTTCAAAGCTATATTGACACTTTATCAAAAGAAATATATGAAATAGCTGGTGAAGAATTTAATATAGGTTCTCCAAAACAATTGTCTGAAATTTTATTCAATAAATTAAAATTAAAGCCTATAAAAAAGTCATCAAAAAGCGGCAATTTCTCAACTGGAGTTGAAATATTGGAAGAATTAGCTTCTCAAGGTTGCGAAATATGCGATAAAATTCTAATGTGGAGGAGATATACAAAACTCAAAAATACCTATGCGGATGTTTTGCCTACAATGATTGACAACAATAGCAGAATCCACACGACCTATTCAAATACCTATGTCGTAAGTGGTAGATTAAGTTCTTCAAACCCTAACCTGCAGAATATTCCAATAAAAACCGAAGCAGGTTCTAAAATTAGGTCCGCATTTGTCGCAAAAGATGGCTGCAAACTTGTATCTGCAGACTATAAACAGGCGGAACTAAGAATAATGGCAAACTATCAGAATGTTGAAAAGCTAAAAGAATTTTTTAAACAGGGCAAGGATATACACAAAACAACAGCCAGCAAGGTATTTAAAGTTCCGGAAGAACAGGTAAGCCATGAAATGAGATCCATTGCAAAGGCAATAAATTTTAGCATAATTTACGGCACAAGTTCCTATGGCTTAGCAAAAAGAACAAAATCAAGCAACGTTGAAGCTAAAGAATATTTAGACAATTATTTTGCAACCTATCCGGAAATACAAAACTACATTAAAGATATAAAAGATTTTGTGGCAAGAAATAACTATGTAAAAACAATGTTTGGCAGAAAAATAAATATTGATATTGCACATGCAAAACCTATAATGAAGGGCAATCTTGAAAGATTGGCAATTAATGCACCGATTCAAGGAACCGCTGCTGATATAATAAAAAAAGCCATGATTACTCTATATGATAGGCTTAAAAACTTTAAGTCAAAAATGATTTTGCAGATACACGATGAGTTAGTTTTAGAATGCCCTGAAGACGAAATTGAAGAAGTTTCGCGAATACTAAAGGATGCAATGGAAAACGTTGTTGATTGGGATGTTAAATTAGAAGTTGATGTTGGCATTGGTAATAATTTAGAGGAAATGTGATTATATGTTTGATAACTTTAGAGATAGACTATTTTTAAGGAAAATCGCAAAAAAGTTTAGAAGACCTTTAAGAAAGATGTATTCTAGAAAAATGACAAAATACAACTTAAAAATAGTTAAAATGATTTATAAAAACCTAGCAAGAAGATATGGCATGTCTGTGAAGGATGTGTATAATTGCCTGCCGCTAACAGTAGAAATAGATAAAGATATGGAAATGGCATACGGACTTTGCCAAGCCGGACCTGTTATGATAAAAAAATGGTTTAGAAAACCTAAAAAAGTTAGAAAAGCAACAATATTTTTAAATGGAGTTGATGTAACAACAACTACATTCATTCATGAGTTTGGACATTATTTAAGATTCTTAATAGCCCAAGTTGCAATGCATAAAAATAAAAAAGCAATGCAAGATTTTAGACTTATAGTTGATCTAGTTAGAAGCCGTGCAGATGCCTATAAAAATGCCAATGATAACTTTTTTACTAGAGGTGCTTTTACAACTGATGAGGAGGAAAATTTTGCAAAGAGTTGGGAACAATATATGAAAGACGGCATAGCACCCGATAAA
>CALXSB010000030.1 GCA_944391005.1 uncultured Rickettsiales bacterium
ATTTATTAAAAAACTTAAAGAACTTAAAATAGCTATTGACAGAAAAATGTTATCAGAATTAGCTATTAGAGATCCTAAAGCTTTTGAGAATTTAGTTAATGAAGTTAAGAATTCTACAAAATAATAAATAATAAAAAAGCTTAGGATTTTTTCCCAAGCTTTTGTTTTTGCCTATTTATCTTTACAATTTCTTGATTTTTTTAATTCTAATATATTTTTATTAATTTGTAATTTTTTGACAAAACTTTCCTGAGATATTTTATCATTATTTTTGCCAATTTTTATATTTAATATCTTTTGAAATCTTGATATTTGATTTCTTGTTTTTAATGATTGATTTTCAATGGTGCGATTTATTTCCTTACCATATTTATCAATATTTATATTTTTATTTAGATAATCAAAATAGGTTTCTAATTTATTTCTTTTTACTTTCAAAAGTCTAAAATCATTTGTTATTTTTTTTATTTGTTTTAAACTTTGAATCTTTGATATAATTGGCAATGGAGTTGCTATAGAACTTATATTTAAGTATCTATAATCAATATCTTTTTTCTGATCAAAATCAGAAAAATATATATTTTTATTGCTATCTATTACTTCAGATAAACCGCAATTATGAAATTTACAAAATCGTTCTATTTCTATTATATTTTCAACAGAAAAAATTCTGCAATTACAAAAATCCTTCTGCATCTTATCATGCAATGTATAAATTTTTGAATATGGAAATAACTCTCTTATTATTTTTAAGAGTGGAATATGTTCACAATCATCTGTTCCATGTGCGTTATATGAATCTAATAAAAGAAATTTATCTTTTTCTTTTATTAGTCCAACAGTATGAATATCTCTATGTATTATAAAAGAAATTCTATCTCTATTAGAGCTGCTTAATAAATTTTTTTTAATTTCTTTTTGCATAACCCTTGAAAATTCAGGCGTAGCATTTATATCATAGTCTATTATTAATTTTATATTTTTTGTCAATTCCGGTTCTTCTGACATTCTAATATCAATATATTTAGCCAAACCAGCTTCTGTCAATACTGGCACTATACTACTATGTATAGTATCCCTATGGTTTCTATAGAAAAAATCCATATATACTAATCCTCTACTTTATTAATAAAATTTAATAAATTATCAAAAAATTTAAAATGTATTAGTAATTTGGATCTAGTGCACCGTATCCCACTTTATAGATTTTTTAAGTTGGAGTTGTTTTTTTAGTAATAAACAATAATCGTCAAGAATCTGATTATTATTTAAAAAAATTAAATGGATAATGTTATTATCATTTTTGAAATTATATTTCATAAATTTAAAATAATTTTCCATTTATAAATATATAATATTAGTTTATATTTGTCAAGTCCGCCATTACATGGTATATTTTACAGCATTTATTAGATAATTAATATATTTATAGAAATCAAACTGTTCTATTGTAAAATCAAATATAAAAAATGATTTTATAAAAAATCAATTAACCTGGACAATAGTTATCAATTTTTTATATGCAAAATTCAACTCTCAATTATTACATTCCAAAGCTTTAAAATTTCAACCACATAAAATATCTTATTCAATTACTATTTTATAGTGCAAACTACATATAATCACTAATACCATTAACATAATAATGGTATTATATGCGGAAATATATTATTGATCAATATAACGATAGGTTGGCTATTAAATCATCTTGCTACCCATGAAGAGACCAATCCATATCCACCCACTCATGTGAAGAGCAATACACTAATCACACCCCTGTGAAGGACTACCAAACTCGCCCCACCATGTCAAGGGCCACACTGAACATTGTCCCCCTGTAAAAGTCCCCTCTCGGTCCTCTGTAAAGGCAGCCTCTCACCCACCTGTGAAAACGCCATCCTTCACCCCCACTGTGAAGGTCTCCTCAATCCACCCCTGTCAAGGGGGGAGGGGTTTTCTCTCAGTTTTACCCCCTATGAAGGGCCCCTCTCAGACCCCCCTGTGAAGGGCCTATCTCAGACCCCCCCTGTGAAGGGGGGTAAGGGGGGTTCGCCTCCCTTTGTAAGGGAGGTGTCCCGAAGGGACGGTGGGTTGACAAGATAATTAAAAATAAACTTTTTGTCTTAATTTATAATTGGTGTGTTGATGAAGTCAGTGGTGGGTTGATATAGAAATTAAGAATTATAATTTAATAATTTAATAAATTAATAATTGTAATTTTATATATATAAATAAAAGTATTTTTATTATTACTATTATATATACTAAAGTTTTATCTATTTATTCTTATTAATGTATTAGCGGTGTTGAATATATAAAAATAATTTTTGAACCCCCCTTACCACCCTTCACAGGGGGGGTCTGAGAGGGACCCTTCACAGGAGGAGCCGAGAGATTCTCTTCGCAGGGTAATCAAATTGAAAAAGCCTCCTTCACAGGGGGGAATATGGAATGATACCTTCACAGGGGTGTGAAGAGATGTGGGCACTTTCACGAGGGGACAGAGATGGGCCCTTCACATGGCTGGTGATGTTGAGTGCGTCCCTTCACGGGGTAGTGAAGCGTGAGTTGCTTCACATGGGGGGTAGGGGGTTCGGAATAAAGTATGTAAATTTTTATTAATATGTTAAATTTTTCATATTATTGTTGAATAAATATAGATTTATTTTTTATAAAATATTTTTTGTTATGAATCTAAATTAGTATGAATTAAGGTTGGGGTAGGGCGGTTGGATTTTAGTCTTAGAAATGATTATAATATTCATAAAATTGTTGTAATATGACAAATTTGTCATATTATTGTTGAATTTTTAAAAATTATGTCATGTAATAACAAATAATAACAATAAAAGAGAAGATTAATATATTTTATGCAGAGGATTAATCCATTAAGACTCTTGAATATTGCTACTTTATGCAGAAGCCAATTTTTGCTGCCGGTTTTATTTTTGTTCTATCAAGAGAACGGACTTAGTTTTGGAGATTTTTTTCTGTTTAATGGAATATACTCTGTTGTTTCACTTTTGTTTCAAACGCCGTCGGGCTATATTTCTGATTTTTTTTCAAAGAAAACTATATTGCTTTTGTCATTCTTTTTATTTTTGATTAGATGCGTTTTATGGTTGTCCTTTAGGGGCTATTGGATAATTTTGACTGGTGAAATATTGGCTGTGATGTCAAAGGCATTTTTCTTGGGCGTTTCTGACAGCTATATTTATGAATATCTTAAAATGAATAATCAATCTAAAAAAATGCTGTCAAAGTATGGTAGGCTGAACTTTTTTCTGTCAATAGGAACAGCGTTGACTTCTATAACGGGTGCTTTTTTCTATAGTAAAACAAGCTTTAATTTTTTGTTGTTTGTTGATTTTCTTTTACTGTGTTTCGCTATTTTTTTGATAATGCTGTTGCCAAAATTGAAAGTTGCCCATAAGAAAACTTCTGACTTAAAAAATATATATAAAAAATTGTTTGTTATTATAAGAATTACAATGAGAAATAAAGAGATTAATGGCTATATTCTGTTGTCTGCGTTTTTAGCTACTGCAACTTTTGTTATGGCGTTTTTGTTTCAACCTTTAATGCAGGCTTCAAATGTTCCGGTTTATTTATTCGGACTTGTATATTTTGTAAATTATTCATTCAGGGCATTTTCCGGCTTGTCCGTTGCAAGAATAATGAGGGCTGTTTCGCTAAAAAAATTAGGGTTTACCTCCTATTTTTTGTTTTGTGCGGCATGTGTTTTGATCATTTCGTCTTTCTATTTTAAAAACGCGTATTTTACGCTTTTTTCTTTATTTTTTATATGTGTGGCAATCTATACGGAATTTATGTTTTCAATGTCGTCAATAGCTTTTATTCATACAAAAATCTATACAAAATCACGGTCTGCCATATCCAGTGTAAATTTTATGGTCTCTAAAACTGTTTCGGCTTTAGTTTTAGTGTCGTTTAAGTTTTTGTTGGAAAAGCGTGGCATTTATTTTCCTCTAACTCTGTTTAGTGTTTTATTTTTACTTTCATTTCCTTTATTAAATAAAAAATATAAATTATGAAAAAGAAAAAAATATATCTATTGTGTGCATTTTTATGTCTTGTTTTAGGAGCTTGTTTTTTTGTGTATAAATTTAAAATTAGTCAAGAGAACAGAACAATAGTATCTAGTATTAGTTTAAAAGACCAATCCTCAAAAGTATCTGTTATTATTCCAGCCTATAATGTTGAACAGTATATTGATGAATGTTTAAATTCTGTATTAAATCAAACCTATAAAAATTTAGAGATTATTATAGTTGATGATTATAGCACTGATAATACCTATAATATATTAAAGAATTATGCAAAAAAAGATAATAGAATAAAACTATATAGAATGAAAAAAAATGGAGGTGTCAGCAGAGCTAGAAATGAAGGTTTAAAACATATAACAGGAAATTATTTATATTGGATTGATTCTGATGATTGGATTGATTTAAATTATATTGAAACGATGGTGGGAATAGCAGAAAAAACTGGAGTTGATATTGTTGTGAATAAAAATACGTTTATATGTTATACAAACAAAAATAATAAATTAAAATGTAAAAAGTATAATTTAATTAACAAAAATAATATTAATGGCTACGATAGCTTAAATGGTAAAAATTCTTTTGTTATATTTCCTTTTCTTTGGAATAATTTAATAAGGGTATCTTTTTTAAAACAAGTAAAACCATATTTTCCCGAAGATACATGGGGAGAAGATGCTTTTTTTATGATGCAGCTGCTTTCTAATACTGAAAATACTTATATTTTATATGGAGATCGCTATTATTATAGAAGAAGGCCGAATTCTTTAGCTACATCTAGAGAGTGGCATATAGAAATTACTCAACCTAAAATGTATAAATTATTCTATGAATGGGTGAAAAAAAATAATCTTATAGATAAAAGAAAATTGTTTTGTATGAACGATATAATGTTCAATATGGATAGACATGAAAAAAAAGAAGAATTTTATAAACAACTTAGGGAATTATTTATAGAAATTAAACCGGATGTTGAAAAAAACAAAGATATATATTTAAATGAAGAACTTGGATTTTTTAATAAAGTAATAAAACATAATACCTATGAAGATTACTATAAAGACTACAAAAACTTTATTATAATAACAATTTTCTATTGCATTATAATATTCTTAATAATAATATTTTGCTTAATAGTTTTTTTCAAATGTATATATTTATTTATTTTAGATTTTATTAAATATGTAAAAAATAAAAAATGAAAAATTATGGTGCAATATTGATAATAATGTCTGGTATTTTAAATGCTTTAGGTCAGTTTTTTTGGAAGTTATCAAATGCAAATTTTAATTATTTTTTAATAGTTGGATTTTTATTTTTTGGAATTGGCGGATTACTAATGGTATTATCATTGAAATATGATGAATTATCAAAACTACATTCACTTATGGGTATTAGTTATATAGTAGCTTTTAGCTTATCTGTATTTTATTTTAAAGAAATATTTACCATCAGACAAATAATTGGGTGTTTATTAGTATTAATTGGTGTTGTTAAACTTGGATTTACTGGAAAAGATAATGCTTAAATATTATATATTAATTATATTTGCGACTTTATGTGGATCATTTGGTGCTTATTTTCTCAAAAAAGCTTCAAATACTAGAAATTCAATCATAAAGTTAATATTCTTTAATTTTGATTTTTATATTGGTGGTTTTTTATATTTTTTAGGTTCTATATTATGCATAATTGCACTTAAATTTTTACCCTATGGCATTGTTTATTTTTTTATGAGTTTAACCTATTTATGGAGTTTTTTAATAGGTATTTTTATTCTAAAAGAGTCTTTAAGTATTAATAAAATAATAAATTTAATTTTAATAATATGCGGAATCATAATGATAACATTTTAAAAACTTGGCTAGTCAATTGCTTAGTCAAATATAAAAATAGTAAATTGAATAAGTTTTTTGATAAAATCGCGAATATTTTAAATAGCAAAAGCTGCGCAAAAGTCCTATTAATTTTATTATTTGTATTGACATTTTTAAAGCTTTTATATTATTTTAATAATACAAACTCATTTTACGATTCCCATACATTTTATCAAATATCAAGAAATATTTTTGTAGATAATATACAAGATTTTGGAAAAATAAATGCAGCAAGATCATATCAACAGGAATTTGACATTTTTAGAAATTCTGGGTTTCCGCTTTTATTTCCATTTTTAATGGCATGCTTTAATGCAATATTTAATTTGGGAATCGTATCTGGAATTATAATAAATTATTTAGTAGTATTAATAATTTTTATTTTAAATTTTAAAATATCAATCAAAGCTACAAATAGCATAATTTGTGGTATCCTGATGAATCTATTATTAATTAATCACTATGATTTTATTTTAGAAATACACGCCGGCTTTAGCATACCCCTATCCCTATTACTTTATCAATCAATAGTTTATATTTTTTTATTTAATGAAAAAATAGATGTAAAATTATCTCTAATAATTGGCCTATTAGCCGGGTTAAATATAAACAACAGGTTTGATTCATATCTCGCCATGCTTTCAATAGCCGTTTTAATTAATTTTAAAAATAAAAAAATATCAATAAAGGAAACTGCAATTTATATTTGCATGCTAATAATATTTCTATTGCCATGGATAATATACTCTAAATACTTTTTTAATGTATATTTTGCAAGCGATAATAGCCGAGCTACAATATCAACAATACAAGATTATATATTTTACTATTTTCCTTTTAAAGTGCCAACAATATTTAATGACCCATTAAAATGGATAAAAATTTATTTTTGCAGAAGATTACCACTATCAATTTTTGGTTTATTTTTAGCAATAATATACAATTTATTTTATATTTTCCCAATATTTTTTTTGAAAAAAAATGATTTTAAAGACAAAAAAGAATTAATCTATTCTTACATAATTTTAATATTACCATTTTTAACTTTATTTGGCACATGCAGTCTTAGCGGATTTTTTTGGGAATTAAGATATTTTTTACCAATTTTTTGGTTTTTTTCTGTTATAACTATATTTTACGAATCAAAAAACAAAATTATATTTAGATTAATTATAATTATACTACTTATATTAATTTCAATCACCGAAGCAAAAAGATATAGCATATATTTAAATAATTATGATTATCTAAAAAATAAAAGTGAAAACTTTTTAAATAAAAAAGAATTTAGCAGTCTAATAGAAAATTTAGATAAAAACCCAACAATTTTATTTTTATATACAGATGAAATAACAACCAGAAGAATATCAGTTGCATATGAAGATATAAACGTTATGTTTTTGCCAACAAATATATATGAAAATTGCGAATATCTACAAGATTTTATTAATGAATATTCGTTTAATTATATATATATTTCAAAAGAGAATTTTGAAAATTTTAGTTTTGAATACAATAACTTTAAAATTAAGAAAAAATGTAATACAAAATATTATTATTCAAAAATAAAAGATTCTAAAAATACATGTGTAGTTATTCTTAATCCAAATAACGGATTAAGAATAATTCCAGAATTTAACCCAGAGATTTTTTATATATTAAAAGAAAACTTTGAAATAATACCAACAAAAAATAAAAGCTTATTTAAGGTAATCAAGAAAAATAAATAATAAATATCATCTACCAACCATGTGAAGACGCTATCTCTACCCCATTGTGAAGAACCCCTCTCGGTCCCAACTGTAAAGGGACTACTCCATATTCACCCCCCCTGTGAAGACCCCCTATCTCCACCCCCCTGTGAATGGGGGATAGGTGGTTTCTCTCCCAGACCCCCCCTGTGAAGGGCCACGCCCAATTCACCCCCCTGTCAAGGGGGGTAAGGGGGGTTCGCCTCCCTTCGTAAGGGAGGTGTCCCGAAGGGACGGTGGGTTGACAAAATTTTTACCATTCTGTAAATCTTAATTTT